>NZ_JBXSQH010000009.1:0-67657 GCF_057063525.1 Gilliamella sp. X-46
GGTATCTTTCCTTCCTAGAAAGGTGATTATAATACATAGCAATCTCCAAACTGTGGTGGTGCGAAGGAGCTAGTATAAATCACCTTTCTACTTTCTTCACTCCACCGTGTTTAAAATTGCACTTCATATTTGAATCCAGGGTTTTTAAAAGAAAAACATCTCCTCACAAAAAACACCCAACACTATTTTATTTATCATATTTCCCCATCATCTCATTAACTTAATTGAATTTATTCATCATGAGTAATTTTATGTAAACCTTCTTTGCTATGATTTATTCGCCTTGCAACTAAAAGAAGTGGTCAATTTTTTTTTATAAGCTATACTCTCAATAGGTTGCGGTAAATCAAAAATTAGTTTATCCATATTTTATAGACTAATCATTATAAGAAATACAAATAAGATAAACACTCTTGATATATAGGATATTATGCAACATAGCTACAACCGCTGTATATGGCGGTATTATTTTTTTAATCTTTTTCAGTATTTGTCTGGTCAACTTTTGAAAGTTGACCTTATATCTATCCTAAACCTCTGTAATGTAAAAACAAAAAATTGTCGTCACACTTTAGCTATAATTTTTAAAAAGTGGTCATGTTTTGGTTTAAAACCCCGATTGCGATTAACGCGTCATTCACGGTTACATTTATGGTTGACTTTTTTATTGTCACATAAAATATCTTTAACGTCGTTGATTTTGCTGCCATATTCCGTCAGTTTGCAGGCATTATCAGTTAATACTACCAATACTACCAATGCTATTAATGGTTCGGCGCCATATTTTACGTTTGATGGTGGCCGAACCAAAGCCACTACGACTGATAGTTTGTTAGGTATTACTTTATCCGACGGTACAACAATCACTCCTTCAACCAACTTTTCGACGCTCATAAACCCAATAGTATTGCCTAATGTAAACGAAACTTTTACTGATGTGGGTATGTTGATGCCAGTAACAAGAAACTCTATACTGCTAAGCTCGCTTGTTAATGCAAGGTATAACTATTGGGGGGATGATGATGGCGATGGGCAAGGAGCTAGAGGTGTAACCGCAACAGGTCGTTTAACTGTTGATATTCGGGATAAAAATAATCAAACCGTTGCTCGTAATGATACCTTAGATATTTGTAATGCACCTTATAAATTAGTATTACGTAACACTAATGGTAGTTTAACTACCCAGTACGGTGTGCCTAACCGTAGCATATTTACTGCCGATACAGTAACTTATTACATCAATCCAACATTATCCGCTAAAGTCTGTTATGCCAAGCCCGGGTTGCAAGAAGGTGTTGGTAGGTTTGCTGGTCCTGCTGATATGTGGGATTCAAGGAAAGGATTTATTAGCCAATCTATCTCTTCCGATTCTTATAATCTTAACTTCCCAACTGTGGGGGCTAATGGTTTATACTTTGATTTGGACATAGGAGGAAGTGGGCCGCTGACTTGGGCTCCTGTCACTCAGGGCGGTATAACCGCCAATATGACGCCTAATGCGAGCGGTACTAGTGTGCGTGTCATGTTAACCGGTCCTGCAGCCACTAACGATGAACAGAGTAATGATTTACCTGGCCGACTTCAAGCCGGCATACCTGTTTTACCCCAAATATTCGAATTACAAGGTAAAGATAGTCGTGGTAGAACCGTTGTAAAATATGGATTTGTTTTACAGAAGTGGTTTGTTAACCGTGGCTTGAGAACCGCGAAAGCGGCTAACATAACCGCTTGGTGTGCTAGTTTAGGTTACCGAATGATAAAAGTAAACGATGTCACCAATGCCGTTTGTGGCAATAATAGCTATTGTCAAGGCTCAGTTGGCGCTACACCGCCATCAAGTGGTAGCTATTACCAGCGTCGAATTAATGCTGGTTTGTTCAGCGAATGGGGGCGTATGTTAAATTATTCTGGTGCTGGTTTTTCTAATTCTGTTTATTGGACAAGTGATGTTACTGGTTCGCGTGCGTTTTATGTCTATGCATATAACGGACGAGTTTACCAAGGTAATCCAGCCACTGGCAACTATCATGGGCTATGTGTCTATCCTTAGGATTTCGTGTTTTACTCGCTCATCGTTGATAGGTGAATGGTGTGCTGACTTAATTAAGACGAAGTAAACAAAGAATAGTTGCCTAGCAAAGATGTTTTTTAATATGAAAACGGAATACGATAATAATATATACGCTAACGTGAGTGATAGCACGGTATGCTTTTCTACTTTTTGTCCGTGCTATTTTTTTGTATTTTGTTAATGCTTTAAGGTGATGAGATCTGTTTGTTCAATTCCTGTGTCGTAGGTGTCTTTTGAGTCAAAATACGTTGCTCTTGCATCAAAGAGGATTTCGTTGTTGAGTGAAATTCTTTTATAGTATTGTTCCAGTCGCTTATCCTGTGCCCAAGCGGGAATATTCGTATAATGATAGTAATAATAGACCCATTTCCCTGAGTCGACTTGGTAGTTGGTATATTCTATTTTGACGCTTTGAGTTTTCTCGATTTTATCTAGGATTATATTACCAAAGCAGAATGCCCCTTTACTGCCGATAAAGTATTTTTTCCCTTCTTCAGTTAATTGATATCTTAATCCTTCAATTTTGGTGGGGGATCTAGGCAGGGTGGTTATATCTGTATTGGCATCATAATATTGGGCTGTGATGTTTTTGGTTTTTAAGAATTTGAGATCGACAAATAGGTCGAGTATTTCAGTTTGTTTATCGAAAAACACATCGTTAGGAAAGATGTTTTGGTTATTTGGCAGGAAATAACATAATGCACGATTATCTTCTCTACTTAAAGTTTCTTGTAGCGATTGCTTATAATCTACATTATTGCAACCAAATAGTAATAAGCTGAAAGTAGTTATCAGTGGATATTTTAGATTCATGATCATTAATCTCAATAGTTTTTAACAATTAAGCCAATACCACGGCTATAGAGCTTTTTTGTTTGTTCATCATAATAAAACCTTACGGTATCGGTTTTTAATTCATTTTGGGGTATTAATTTGGGGGGTAATTTATCAATAACATATTGATATTCAATTTCAATATAATTGCTATACGGCGTTATTTTGGTTACCGACTTGACAATCACTTTGCCAAAACAAAATCCTGACGAACTCAAGTTAGCCCATTTTCTATAGTATTTTTTGCCTTCTTCGGTAAGGTTATAGATATAAACGATGCTATTTTTATCCATTCCGCTAATTTCAATTTGTTCTGTTAGCAAGCCTGCTTCTGTTAACGTTTGTAATAGGATCAATGTGTCAGAGTCGTATCGTCTGTCAAATATGTAATAAGGCGCAGTCATTACTATTGATATGCATTTTATTGGTTCGCCATTACCGTTTATGGTGTCAAATCGTTGTTGGATTTCGTTTTGCCATTGTTGTTCAGTTAAATTAAAAACCTCGGGCAGTTTTTCGAGTTCGGATTGGCTTTGTTGTGGCGGAGCATCGCACGCATTTAGAGTGAGTCCGATTATTGTTACAGCTATTGTGCTGAGAAGATATTTTATTAATTCCATAAGGTTTTTCCCTCTTTTATTGGGTATCGGTTTTCCCTGAAGGAAAATAACTCATGGTAACTATTTAATTCAGTTTGCGTCGGATATTTTTCAAAGAGTGTGGTTATCGGTAGTGGAAAGCAAAATTCTTTATCTAAATAAATAAATTTATTGGCAGATAATGCCGAGTCTTTTATTGATAATTTGCTGCAAGGATAAGTCGAGCTGATATCGGCCTTTTCAAAAACCTTAATGCGATTAAGCCAATCAAATTCCATGGGCTTAAAATCGTTATAATCGTCGTAATAATCGTTTTTGAACACAATGATGTGGTCTTTGGCAAATTTTATATATTCGATAATTTGACTGGTTCTGTTTTGATCGCTTTCTGCTATGTGATATCGATAGCCAAATTTTAAACTTTGGTTTTCAAAATCAAATTCAGGGTCGATTAACCATTCAAATTTTTGATAGTCTTTGTATTCTTTATAATCTTCTATTCTTGAAGAAATTTTTGTTTTTAAATTTTCGATGTTGGTTTTGTCATCAAATAACTTTTTGACTTCAAGTAAGTCAATAAATCCGAGTTTATAAACATTTATACATAATCGGTTTTGATTGTCATAAGCTGGCGCGACAAACCTGTCACAATGTTCTGTGTTAGATGGGTTGTATTTTTCACTATATATATATCCTTCAGGTATACTTAGTTCTGCGATACCTTCAATTTTAGTTGTGTTGGGACCTGTAAGATAAATATCACCTTTTTCGAATGTAAATGGATCGGTATTTTTGTTGGATTGAATTTGTGTAAAATAGCGGCTGATTTCGGGAACTTTATCTTTTGGTATTTCAATCGCTTTACTTTCTTGCTCTTTATGTCGATAACTGTTGTCGTTATCGGTTTTTGCTGATTGAATATAACGATCTAAAAGACATTCTCGCTCAAGGTCTGTTGGCCAGACTATTTTGTTTTCTGCATTTTTTAATACTTTTACATCGCGATGACAGTGACTGTTTTGTTCTGAACCAACGATGTCTTCGTAAAGTAAGATGTTGCCATTTACATCAAAGATCGATAATAATATTTGTTTATCATTATCATTATCACTATCACTATTTTTATCTTTATTTTTTGGAGTGGTTTTTTGGGCATAGTAGAGTTTTTCTGTGCCAACTTGAAGAAGGGTATAATTATTATATTCACCAATTGTTTTGCCCGTAATATCAATCAAACGTTTTTTAGAATTATCACTATCTTGTACCCAACTTGCTGTACCATATAAAGGCGATACGGCATAGTACTGATTTTGATAATGCATTTTCCCATCATAATCATAAATTTGATAAACATGATAACCATCTTGATAATTGCCTAGCCAAAAATAACCTGCTGAAAGGTTTTTGGGGATGCAATCAAAATTAGTCGTCCACGCTTTGGAACCAACATCGGTTTCTTTGCCTGTTTTGCTATTAACTAGATATTGGCTGTTATTTTTTTTACATAGCTGCATTATTGTATCGGATGTGATTATTTTGCATTGTGGTTTGGTTTGGGATTGCGTTTTTTGTGTCAGTGTTGTTTTAGGGAGTTTTTTAAAAAATTTACCTTGTAGATTTAAATAGCCTTCATCATATTCTGGGGTAGTTACTTCGGCATAACCGTTAATAAAGGGGCCGATTTCGAGATAATAACGCCCTTTGGGTGTAATTAGATTACCATCGGTATCAATGACAACCGATAATGCTGTGTCTTGATAATAATAAGCTATTCGTTCTTCGCCTAGATAAGTTAAGGTATTAATGGTTTTAAACTTCAATATGTCGCCTTTTTTTTCAAAAGCAAATTTAAAATTATCTATCTTTCTTATATTGCTGTAGAGGAGGCTATCGCGACTATTGGTTAACTGCACAATCCAATAATGATCTTGGTATGTTATTGAGTTAATGTTTTGGCTGTTATCAATAATTACTGTGCCATCACGATCAAATAGTAGGTTGTTATAAGTAATATATTGGCTAGCATTATCAGCTAACGCTAATGTTGAAGATAATAATAAGCTTAAGTTTGTTAGGTATTGGGCGAGCTTGATTATTTTTTTATTCATTATGGTAAGTAATTTTCCTTTTCAATTTTATTTTTGATTAAGTTGTTAGATAAACGATGCACATTTGAAAATGAATGATTTAATTGCATAATTTATTGATAGTTAATCTGTTTTTTATAAACACGTTGTTATTGAAAACATCTACTATGCGACAACTTAAACACTATTCCTTGGTTTATTACCGGTTGCTGATTATAATCTATAATATAGTCAATGAATTAAATCAAATTTATAAAATAGCATAAATTAACATAATGTAAATTTATTTATTCATAATAAATAAGATATTAGGTATGTATAAATATTTTTCTTATTAATACCTTGTCTATAAGTAAGTCTTCATTTCCGGATAACTAGGTCGCTTGTAAAGGTCGATTTGTTCATAGTCAAAAAATAAAGTCTATGCTAGACTGAATCAAACTCTGAAGCTCTTTTGCCTAAGTGATATTTCAATTCATATGGTGGATTAGCCGCGGTATAGCACAGAAATGGCTATGCTTCCCGATTTGGATAAGGTGTTTAAATATATGCAATTAGTTGATAATTATCAGCGTCGATTTCAATATCTGCGTTTGTCGATTACCGAGCTGTGTAATTTTCAGTGTCAGTACTGTTTACCCAATGGTTATCGACCTAACAAGGCTCATAAATTTTTGTCGCTCAGTGAGATTAATAATGTTGTTGCAACATTTACTGAACTCGGTGTGCGTAAAATTCGGTTAACAGGTGGCGAGCCCACTTTGCGTCGTGATTTTATGGATATTTTGTCGATGATCTCTGCTTACCCAAGTGTAAAAGAACTCGCTATTACAACCAATGGTTCTCGTTTATTAAAAAATATTCATCATTGGCATCAAGCCGGTTTGAATGCGATCAATATTAGTATTGATAGTCTGTCTCCGCATTTATTTAAATTAATTACCGGTCAAGATAAGCTTAAAGAACTAATGCAATGTGTGGATAGATCATTAGAAGTAGGTATAAAAAAAGTCAAAATTAATACCGTTTTGATGAAAAATATGAATGATAATTTAAAAGATTATTTGTCATGGATTAAATGTCATCCAGTCGAATTACGTTTTATTGAGCTGATGGAAACGGGCGAAAGCCTTGATGTGTTTAATCGCTATCACCAGTCCGGTAGTTTGATTGAAACACAGCTAATTGCACAGGGTTGGCAATTGCAATCTAAAAATCCGCTATCAGGTCCAGCTAAAGTTTATGTTCATGACGACTATCAAGGCAAAATTGGGCTGATTATGCCGTATTCAAAAGATTTCTGTAAAAGTTGTAATCGATTGCGCGTATCATCAATAGGTAAGTTGCATTATTGTTTGTTTGGTGATGCCGCCGTTGATTTGCGTGATTTGCTCCAAAGTCCAGCGCAAAAGCAACAATTAATTGCAAGAATCTTTTCTTCGCTAATGATCAAACCAGAAAAACATCTGTTACATGCTCATAATGTCGGTATTACGCCTAATTTATCCTATATTGGTGGATAATTGGGTATTTTGTTTTGGTACATTCATCAGTTGCCAATGCTGTATTGCCCAATCTAAAAGCTGCTGTTGTGTGGCATCTTGCCAATCTTTTGGCACACATTGCCCTAAAAATTGCAGAGCTTGAACGGTTAATGCTTTAAGATTGTTTAAATCAATCGGGTTGGCATGGTTTTGTTTTGATAGCTTATTGCCGTTGTTATCGAGTACTAGCGGTAAATGGCAGTAGCTTGGCACAGGAAAGCCGAACAGTTGATACAGTGAGATTTGTTTAGCGGTAACCGGTAATAAATCTGCTCCACGCACAATTTCAGTAATGCCTTGCTGATGATCATCTAATACCACCACTAAATTATAGGCAAATAAGCCATCTTTACGATGAATAATAAAATCTTCTTGTGCGTTAGCTTTTTCAACGGTTTGTAAGCCACGAATTTGATCAGTAAATTGAAAAATAGGATGATTTTGTTTTAAACGAATGGCAACTTGTTTATTATTGATAGATAAATGCCTTTCACGACAAAAATTATCATAGATACCATGGGTCAGACTTTGAATTCGCTGTCTAGTACAATCACAATAATAGGCTTGTTGGTTATCGATTAGCGTTTGTAAAATAGCTTGGTAACGTTTGCTGCACGATGATTGGTATAAAACCTCATCATCCCAATATAAATTTAGTGCTTCAAGAGTTTTTAATATTAGTGATGATGCCCCTTTGACTTCTCGTGGTGGGTCGATATCTTCAATACGAACCAACCATTTACCGAGGCAAGATTTAGCTTGGAGATAACTCCCTAGCGCCGTTACCAACGAACCAAAATGTAATGGTCCTGATGGTGAAGGGGCAAAACGACCGATATAATGCATAGGTCTAGTTGAGAATGATGGATGGAGCTGGTGTTACATGCCCATCTGTTTTTCGCGAAGTTCCGCAAGTGTTTTACAATCGATACATAAATCTGCTGTTGGTCTTGCTTCTAAGCGACGAATGCCAATTTCAACGCCACAAGATTCACAATAACCAAAGTCGTCTGATTCAATTTTCTTTAATGTTTTTTCGATTTTTTTGATCAGTTTTCGTTCTCTATCTCGAGCACGTAATTCTAAACTAAATTCCTCTTCTTGTGTTGCTCGATCGGCTGGATCAGGAAAATTCGCAGCTTCATCTTGCATGTGAGAAACTGTTTTCCCCATTTCATCTTGTAATTGAGTAAGCCATGCTTTTAATATCAATTCAAAATGTTTTAATTGTTTAGGGTTCATGTACTCCTCGCCTTGTTTTTCTTTGTAAGGCTCAAGCCCCGCAATTGAAAGCAGGCTAAGAGAAGATGTATTTAACTTTTGTTCCTTTTTCACAGCAATCCCCTTAAGTACAGATTATTTGCAAGCGGTAAACTATATCAATAAATTAGCTGTTGGCAAATTTTTTTTATTATTTTTTGTGTGTAAAAAATAAGCAAAATAGTGCAACTGTATGTTATTAATTAAGATAAGTAGTTATTCCCACTTTTTTAATCCATTTTTAGGGCATTTAGTTACTAAGTCGTACAGCTTATCGTTATCCGGTAAAACAAGTTTAGGACTGATGTCATATAGTGGGTAGAGCACAAATTCTCTGCTTTTCATGTGGTAGTGTGGAACGGTGAGCCTTTCACTTTCTAGTACTAAGTTGTCATACAATAAAATATCAAGATCTAAGGTTCTAGCTCCCCATCGATTGTCTTTACGTACACGACCTTGCGCTTTTTCAATTGATTGTAGTTCGTCAAGTAGTTCAATCGGAGATAAATTTGTCGTTAGTTCTATGACGGCATTAAGATAATCATTTTGATCTTGTGGACCAAGAGGTTTGCTTCGGTAAAAAGGAGAAATAGCCGTAACTGTTGTGTTAGGCAAATTTTTTAACGCTGCAATTGCACGATTGGCTTGTGACAATGGATCTTCAAGATTACTGCCTAAGGCGATATAACAAGTTGACATAATAAGATGTTAAATTTTGATTTGATTATTTTTGTAGGAAGCATTTTAACATATAAAATAATGGCTAAAAATGATTATATCAATGGCTAACATGTTATGATTTTAGGTTATTAGAATATAACTACTTAATCTTTAACTTATGGCTAATTATACGTTATTTTAGTTATCCATAAGTAAACCAATTTCCCTAATTGCTTATCGACTTTGCTTAGTTTGAGAGTTTTGCATGAATTTAGGTCAACAGTTAAGTTTTTTAATCAGAAATACGCCAATAATCAGTGACCCTCAAGTTATTGATTGTGCTATTAATGGGATAACTGATTATTTTGCTTGCACTTTACAAGCTTGCCATGAAGATGATGTTCATAAATTGCTAGCATGGATAGCAGATGAAGGCGGTAATGCCAGAGCTTGGCTAATTGGTCAGAAAAAGTTAGCTAGCGCAAGGCAAGCCGCGCTACTTAATGGTTTTCAAGCTCATTGTTTAGATTATGATGATGTACATTCAGATGTTCGTGGTCACCCCTCTGCCGTTATTTTATCTGCACTTATTGCCAGTGTTCGATTAGATAATGCTGAGCAAAAAATTGATGGTCGGCGTTTTTTAACCGCCTATGTTATTGGTATTGAAGTGATGGCCTTATTGGGGCAAAGCGTTAATCCACAGCATTATGAAAAAGGTTGGCATGCAACTATTACTTTGGGTGGGATTGCGGCAACAGCGGCTATTTGTTATCTCTATGATGAGTCGTTTTTATCGCAAGCATTAACGTTAGCGGCGACTCAAGCATCAGGTATGCGTTTGTTAATGGGCACGCCGATTAAGTTTTTGCATGCTGGGATAGCAGCCGAACATGCCATACAAGCGGTTGAGTGGTTAAGAGCGGGTATACATGCCGATCAGGATTTTTTAGATGATAAATTAGGTTTTTTGGCTATTTATGGACAAGGTAATACACGTTTTGATTTAAGTCATTGGGGTAAAACTTGGAAGATTGTGCATCCCGGATTATGGTTTAAAAATTATTCTTATTGTTCAGCTGCTGCTTATATTGCTGATGCGGGGCAATTGCTTTATCGGAATGCTAACTTTAGTGTTGATAAGATTGAGAGTATCACTATCTTTTTTTCTCCACCACAAAGTGATGCAGCGTTAATTTATCAAATGCCTTTGCTTGCTGAACAAGGGCGTTTTTCGGCTGAGTATGTTTTAGCATTAACCCTTTTAGGATTGCCACTTAGTTTTGAACAGTTTTCAGCAAAACCTATTGCACATGGCATAAAAAATTTGATGCAGAAGATGAAACGAAGCTATCAAATACAACTTACACCCCATCCACAGGCGTATAATCAACGTTATGTTGTTGTTGAGATTGTTAATAGTACAGGTGAAAAGTTGGACCAACGAATTGATATTCCAAAAGGTTCGCCAAAAAATCCATACAGTCAGCAGGAATTATCATTGAAGCTGGTCAAAGCCGTAGGTGATCAAAAGACTGCGTATAATTTATTGAAAGATATTCGTGCGCTTGCGGTCGGTTTAGATCTGCATACATTTTTATTATCACATCTTTTAACGCTTTAACGATTAAAAACTCATGCTATAGTTAAGTCAGTTTTTAATCGTTAAATTTCAAAATCGATTTCATCGGTTAATTGGCGCAAAAAGCGTTGTGTTATTTCATTTTGTGGATTATCGATTATTGATTTTGCCGGTCCTTGTTCAACAATTACGCCATCAGCCATAAAAATAACTCGGTCTGCAACATACTTAGCAAACTCCATTTCGTGGGTCACGATAATCATTGTGATATTTTCTTTAGCTAGCTGTAGCATTACTTGTAGTACTTCGTGTACACGTTCGGGATCAAGTGCGGATGTTGGTTCATCAAACAATAATACTTTGGGTCTGACTGCAAGTGCTCTTGCGATAGCAACACGTTGTTGCTGACCACCAGATAAGGTTATGGGATATTGTGTGCCGTAAGGTAACATGCCAACGCGTTTTAATAATGATAGACCAAGTTGTTCGGCCTCTTTTTTATCTATCTTTTGTCCAACAATTAATGGATAGGTGATATTTTCTAATGCGGTTTTATTTTTAAATAAATTGTAGTGCTGAAAGACCATTGCAGATTGCTTGCGTAAATGGGTTTCTTCTTTATTACTATAATGCTTAGCATCTAGCATTGCTGTGCCAATTTGAATGGTGCCGGTGTTTGGTTTTTCTAATAAATTTAAGCAACGTAATAAGGTCGATTTGCCCGATCCTGAAGGTCCAATAATTGCAACCACTTCGCCTTGTTCAATGTTTAGGTTGATCTCTTTCAAAACTTCATTATTAGCAAAGCGTTTAGATAAATGTGATACTGTAATCATAACTCGTCTCCTTAACGATGATAGGGGGCTGTGAGTTTCTGTTCTAACTGTTTTTGTATCCAAGAATAGATAACAACAGTCAACCAGTAAACAATACCTACAGCTAAATAGGTTTCAAAGTAGAGGAATGAGTTAGCGGTTAACATTTTTCCGGCTGCTAATAGTTCTTGCACGCCAACAAAAAAGGCGACAGACGAATCTTTAAGTAATGAGATAAACATATTACCGGTATTCGGTAAGGCATTGACCATGGCTTGGGGCAGTATAATACCTCGATAAACTTGTATTTTACTTAAACCTACTGTTAGCCCTGCTTCTTTCTGTCCGTGATCGACCGATTCTAAACTTGCTCGGAAAATTTCGGCTAAATAGGATGAATATTTTAAACTAAAGCAGATAATGGCCGCCGTTGTTGCCCCCATATGTTTTAAAACAGGAAAAATCTGCGGTAACCCGTAATAAATAATAAACAGTAAAACAACGGAGGGTATTCCTCTAAACAGAGATATAAACAGTGCGAAAATAGTATCGATAATCATTATTTTATTGCTACGCAGTAATGCAATCGCTAACCCTAATATAATGGCAAACATAATCGATATGATGGTAATAAAAAGGGTAACCGGCAGATAAGGTAATATCTGCGGAAACACACTTAAAAAATAGTTTACATTAAAATTCATAAGGTAATATCTTCGCCAAAATATTTAATTGCCAGATTTTTCAATGTGCCATTGGTGCGTAACTTTTCGATGGCTTGATTGAATTTTTCACGCAGTGCTTGACCTTTTTCATCTTTACTAAATGGAAAAGCAACTTGCTCAATAGTAATGGGTTCACCAACTAATTTGAAAGGTAGATTTTTACGCTTAATTTCAGCCAGTAATATTGGTTTTGAATTGACATAGCCATCAACCCGTTGATATTCCGTATCATACATTGCGCCATCTCGTGTCTCATAGGTCTTGATGGTGATATCATTGTTAGGAAAGGCTTTTTTTAGATTGTTTATATGATTTGAGCCTAGCACACCAGCAATAGTTTTACCTTTAAAATCAGATAATTGATTGATATTATTGTTATCTTTGTGAGTCACAATTTGGCTACCGTAAAAGCTATAGGTGTTGGAAAAATCATATTTGGCTTGACGAGCAGGTGTAATTGCAACCGCATTGGCTATAGTATCTAACCGCCCAGAATCAAATTGCCCCATCAAGCCACCAAATTCGGCAATGTTCCATTCGACTTTATAGCCTAATTCTTTGGCAATCGCCTCGGTAACTTCAACATCAAATCCGACTAATTTGCCATCTTGTTTATAGCCGTTTGGATAGCTTTGTCCTGTAGAACCCACTTTAATAATATTTTGCTCTGTGACTTGATGGTTGGATTGATTATCACAACCAATTAAGGTTAGGCTAGTTAATAAAAGAGCGGACAGTAGTGTACTTATTTTTTTCATTGTTTATTACTCCTTTTTTTCCATTCGGTATAGCTTTTATGATTTAAAATTTTTTCAAAATAGAGCGTAGTATGATCTGGAGTTAAATCTGCTTGCCCTATTTTTTTATAGCCTTTATTTATGTACGTCTGGGCAAGCCATGGATGATTTGCGGCGGTGCCTAACGTGACGGCAGGTAACTTTAGTTGGTTGATTAAAATTTGCCGTTCAACAAAATCCCATAATGCATTACCATAGCCTTGACCTTTATATCGTGGATCGGTTGCAAACCAACCTAAATGGGGTAATCCATAAGGTCCTGGATTATTGCCCCACGGAAAGCGAATGCTTAAAGTTGATAGTAGCTCACCATCTTTTTCAAATAAATACACGGCATTGGACTCAATATGGTCAGCAATCTGCGATTGCTCGACTGCTGCTGCGGCAAACTGAATACCTAATTGAGTTGTGGCTTTATAAGCACTATGCAGTAGGGCTTGATAAGCTGGAATATCTTTATCAGTCATTAAGCGAAAACTCATGCTAATACTCCACACTGTTGAGCATATTGAATGACTTGTGTTACTTTTTCAGGAGCAGATCCAAGATAGTTAATTGGATCTAACCAAGTATCAAGCTCGGATTCGGTAAATTCTTTGTTTAAACTTGGATCTTCTAATAATATCTCTTTAAATGGTCGATTTTGTTCAAACGCTTTCATAGCGCTTTGATAAACTAGCTGATGAGCAGTTTGTTTGCCTAATCGCTTACCAATTTCGAACATGACTTTTTCTGATAACAGCAAGCCATTTTGTAGTGATAAATTAGCTAACATCCGATCAGCATTGACTTTTAGATCTTTAAGTACCGCTAATGCTGTTTGTAGTTGCGCTGAAATGTAAAGGTTAATTTCGGGTAGTGCGATCCATTCGGCACGCCAGCTCATGGCATCGCGTTCATGTTCAACTTTCATTGATTCGTGAATTAACGCGACGCTTTTTAAAAGTGGAGCAGTCAAACTGGCTAGACCTTCTAATGCTGCTGGGTTGCGTTTATGTGGCATGGTGGTTGAGCCAATTTTTCCTGTCGAGAAGGGTTCTTCAACTTCGTTAATTTCTGTACGCATCAAGTTGTAAAATTCATTGCCTATTTTGCCTAATGTGCCACTGATTAGCGCGATGACTGATGCATATTCAGAAAAACGGTCACGAGCTGCTTGCCAACCAATATTAGGGGTATTTAGTCCGAGTAACGTTAATGCTCGCGATTCTACTTGTGGGCCTAATTTGCCTATTGATGCATACGTACAAATTGCGCCACTAATATTACCAACTAGTACCCGTTGTTTAATTTCACTTAAACGTTGTAAGTGCCGAATAAATTCATCTAACCATACCGCAAGTTTAAAACCAAAGGTTGTGGGGAGTGCTTGCATGCCATGTGTACGGCCAACCATGGGTAAATATTGATACTGTTTGGCCAAACGTTTTAGCTCAAGTGCCACTAGTTTACTATCGCGTTCAATAACTATAAATGATTGTTTTAATTGTAAAACAGTTGCAGTATCGACAATATCTTGTGTAGTTGCTCCGTAATGAATATATTGACCCGCATCACCGACTTGTTTTTGTAGTGCGTTAATGGTCGACATTAACGAGTGTTTGGCTTTTGCGGCTTCTTCGGCAATGTGTTCAATTGATAGTTTAGATGCATCGGCTTTGGCTATGATTGCATTGGCTGCTTCGGTTGGAATAACGCCTAGCTCGCCTTCCGCTTTAGCTAAAGCGACTTCGACGTCTACTTGTTTTTGCAAGCGATTTTGTTCTGACCAGATCGCCCTCATTTCGTTTGTACCAAAGTTATTGCCTAAAATTAAAAAATCTAAAATATGTGACGCCACCCAACTACCCTCAATCATGGTTATTATCCTGTTAAATAATTATTAGTAATTATTGAGAGATCGTCTAATAATCTGTTTGTCTATGGATATAACTAATTGGAATAAAAGATTAATAAAAATGGGTGATTTTTGAGATTAAGTTGTAATCAGGATACTTTTTGAGTCGTGAGGAGGAGAATACTAAACAAGTTAATATTTTGAAAAAAAAACGTTCGGGAAAGTTATTGATTTTATTATGTTTTTTATTTTTTTGTTTGCTTGATATTGTTAGCTATCGTCTTAATAATAATTAAAAATTAAATAAAATAAACAAGTTCTAACAAACCAAGAGAAAATAACCAAAACAAAAATTTTGTTTTGGTTATTTTAGTGTTTTTCTTGTGACTTAAACAACAATTTTTATAGGACTTGAACAATTGATTCGCAAAGTCTAGACATGTTATCTAACGTCATACCTGCGACATTGATACGTCCGGAATTAACAATATAGATGCCGTAATCGCTACGTAATTTTAGAACTTGCTCTTCACTTAAGCCGCTAAACGAGAACATGCCATTTTGTTTGACAATAAAACTAAAATCTTGATTAGCACCTTTATCTTGTAAGGTTTTTACAAATAGTTGGCGCATGCGGTGGATGCGTTGGCGCATATTGGTTAATTCATCAATCCATTCTTCTTTTAATTCATCGTTGTTTAAAATATACGAGACTATCTTAGCACCATGGGCTGGTGGGTTAGAATAATTCGCTCGAATGATGGTTTTTACCTGACTAAAAGCGCGATCGGCAATTTCAGCATTGGCAGCAATTAAGGTCAATGCGCCAGCGCGTTCATTATATAGTCCAAAATTTTTAGAATATGAGCTAGCAATAAGGAGTTCTGGATGGTTGTCCGCAAATAATCGTAGCCCATAGACGTCTTCTTCTAAACCCTGTCCAAAGCCTTGGTAAGCTAAGTCAAAGAGTGGTAACCAGCCATTTTTTAAGGCTAAGTCTGAGATGGCTTGCCATTGTTCTGGGGTTGGATCAATACCCGTTGGGTTATGACAGCAACCATGGAATAACACTGCTTCACCTGAGGCAACAAGGCTTAAGTTATTCATCATTGCATCAAAATTAAGGCTGTGAGTCTGAGGATCGTAATACTGGTATTCACGAACTTCAAGCCCTGCCATTTGAAATACACTACGATGATTTGGCCAAGATGGATTGCTGATCCAAACCCGTTTTACTTTTGTTCTGCGAGCTAAAAAATCGGCCATGATGCGTAAGGCGCCAGTTCCCCCTGGTGCTTGGG
Source organism: Gilliamella sp. X-46 (assembly GCF_057063525.1). Lineage (NCBI taxonomy): Bacteria > Pseudomonadati > Pseudomonadota > Gammaproteobacteria > Orbales > Orbaceae > Gilliamella > Gilliamella sp. X-46. The sequence continues at coordinate 16,113 of NZ_JBXSQH010000009.1, forward strand.
CTGTTTTTGCTCGTTCATTTTCATGACCAAAAAGTAGTCGTTGGGTTGCTGTATTAAAGGTGTTGTCGCCGTCAATTGCTAAGTAGCTTTTTGAGGTTTCATTAGTTAATAAGAAGTGTTCTGCTTTTTTTACACTTTCTAGAATAGGCGTTTTGGTGGTTTCATCTTTGTAGACACCAACACTGAGATTGATTTTATTAGTGCGTTCGTCTTTGTTGTAAAGATCGGCTAGCCCTAAAATGGGATCGGCTGGAGCTGCTGTTAAATATTCAAACATAATTCACCTATCAGATCTAATGACTTTTAACGCATTATATACACATTATTTTGTAAGTTACAATTTCGACAGTGGTATTCTATAAGTATGTTTTTGTAAACATTTCTTTAGTTTTTGCTTTTTTATATTTAGTGAAAAACAGTAATTTGGTTAAAAAATGAAATCAAATCATTAGTTAAGGTTGTTAATTCACCTGTAATTAAATCTTCTTTTACTACTTCACCGGTTAAGTTGTTAATTGAAATAATTTTAGTGCTGTCATCTGTTGAGGCAATAAAAATAGTCGGTATGCGTTTTAATCTTTTTTGTTGAGATAAATGGGCAATTAAATTTTGTTCTAAGTTTGAAAAATCATCATCATTCCAAGCTTGGAGCAAAACTAAATTAGTGTCATTAAACTTAGCTGTCATATTGCCCGCGTATTGTGTTCCGTAAAAAATATGCGTACTTGGGTGTAATTTAATACCAATAACTTGTTCAATAATGGTTAAGTTTCTAGGCGGTTCCAATAAGAAAGGTTGCCAATATACTGTTAGTTTTTCCGTTTTTAAAATGCAAGGTGAAGGTATTGCATGGAGGTCTTCACTTTGTGGGGCGTATTTGAATTGCTCAATCCAGCGAGTTGTAAAATTAAGTAAAGCCGTTTTATCAGTAAAATCCATAAACAAATATATCTCATATTTAGATTATTATGTTATTTAATCATAATTATACTGGTTAAATTCTGCTATACATAATTCTATTAATGTTTTTTTAATTAATTGGGTAATTAGTGAGAGAAAATTTTGTAAAAATGATTCAGATTAGTAGTCGTTTTAATATAAAATTTTAAGCAACTTAAAATAAGTTATTTATAATTTGGTAAAGGTTAATTAGAAATAGGAAAAGATGGATACTTACATTGTTTATAAAATAGCGAGTTTAATTTTCTTGCTATCCTTTGCCTAAACGTTAATAATAGAGAGGGATAACTTTATCCTTGTAATGCAGCAATGGCGTTAGACATTACAGTTTGTCAAAATAAAATAGTGTAAGTAGAATCATTATAATTAGATAATATGTTTATTTTAAACAGTTGCATAAAGATTTAGTTTATTTGCCAAACCAGTAAAGTATAGCGGTTTGCAAATTAACGATAATAACAATGTCAATAAATTATACAATCAGTTTTTTTGCAAAGTATTTAGTGCTTTTTAATTTAATATTTTGCTTGGGTATTATATTGATGTTGATTAAGTAGTATCGGGTTCACATAAAATAATAACAAAAATAACATAAATAAAATAATGAATACCGTGTATAAAATATTTAGTTAAGTACCATTATTCATCATTGTTAAAATAATCACTTATCAATAATAAGATTCTACCTATAAGTTAATTAAGATTAATGAAGAGTGTAGAATAATGAAAAGAATGCTAATCAACGCAACCCAGCAAGAAGAGCTGCGCGTTGCACTTGTTGATGGCCAACGCTTATATGATTTAGATATCGAAAGCCTTGGACATGAGCAAAAAAAAGCGAATATTTATAAAGGTAAAATCACTAAAATCAATCCAAGTTTAGAAGCGGCTTTTGTTTCTTACGGTGGGGAACGTGATGGTTTTTTACCTTTAAAGGAGATTGCAGAAAGTTATTTCCCATCTAATATTTCTGGTCGTCGTAGTATTAAGCATCTACAAGAAGGTCAAGAAGTTCTTGTCCAAATTGAAAAAGAGATTCGAGGTAAAAAAGGTGCGGCTTTAACCACTTATATTAGTTTAGCGGGTAGCTATTTAGTGTTAATGCCTAATGATCCACGTGCTGGTGGTGTTTCGCGTCGTATAGAAGGCGAAGAAAGAGCGGATCTTAAACGTATTATTGATGCTATCGAAAAACCTAAAGGTATGGGTGTTATTGCTCGAACTGCAGGTGTAGGTAAAAGCCAAGAAGAGTTGCAACAAGATTTAGATGCATTAGTTAATTATTGGATAGCAATCCAAAATGAGGCTAAAAAACACCCAGCCCCAAGTTTAATTCATAAAGAAAGCGATATTATTACTCGCGCATTTCGTGATTATTTGCGTGATGATGTTGGTGATATTTTAATTGATAACTCGAAAGTGCTTGAGATAGCAAAAAAACGGTTAGCTGATTTAGGTCGCGTTGAATACGTTAATCGCCTTAAATTTTATGATGGTGATGTACCTTTATTTAATCATTTCCAAATTGAAGGGCAGATTGAGTCGGCATTTCAGCGTGAAGTACGTTTACCTTCCGGCGGTTCAATTGTTATTGATACTACTGAAGCACTTACTGCAATTGATATTAACTCAGCTAAGTCGATTCGTGGTAGCGATATTGAAGAAACTGCCTTTAATACTAATCTTGAAGCAGCAGAAGAAATTGCGCGCCAGTTACGTTTACGCGACTTAGGTGGTTTGATTGTTATCGATTTTATTGATATGACACCAATTCGCAATCAGCGTGAAGTAGAAAATCGCCTTAAAGAAGCGATGAAGACTGACCGTGCACGTATCCAAACGACCCGTATTTCTCGTTTTGGTTTGCTCGAAATGTCTCGCCAACGTTTAAGCCCGTCATTACGAGAAGCAACTCATCATATTTGCCCGCGTTGTCAAGGAACGGGTACGGTTCGTGATAATAATTCATTGTCTTTATCGATTCTTCGATTAATTCAAGAAGAAGCGATGAAAGATAATACTGTACAAATCGATGTCATCGTTCCTGTACCAATAGCAAGCTATTTACTCAACGAAAAACGTCGCGCTATCACTAATATTGAAAGCATGCATCCTGATGTCAAAATTGTGATTGCCGGCGATGAAGAGATGGAAACACCGCTTTATAAAGTGATTCGTAAGCGTAGAGGCGAAGAAACGGATGTACTGAGTTATAATCTTCCAAAACTGATTCGTGAACTTGAAGAAGAGGAAGATGAACAACAAGCTGTTGAAGTTATTGTTGAACAAGCCGTATTGTCTGGCCCTAAAGTTGAAGCCTCTGTTGCACCAAGAGAAGATGCAACACCAAAAACTAAAAAATCAGAAGGTTTATTTAGTGGGCTATTTGGTAAGCTACGTAAATTGTTTGTTATAGAAAAAGCAGAACCTGAGCCAGAAGTTAAACCTAAAACAGCCAAAAGACGAGATAATCAACGTTCAAACAATCGACGTCAACGTAATAACCGAAACAATAGTGCGGCTAGCAATGCTAATATTGTTACAGCAGGTACTCTTGACGAGGTGAAAGAGACAAGTAGAAATAATAATCGTAGAGCTAAATCAAATACGAATTTGTCAAACTCAACAAATAATCTTAAGGTAGATAAAGTTGTTGACGAAGCAGTGCAACCAAAACAGCGTGAAGCAAAGCCAAGACGTCAACAACGTGCATTAGCTAAAAGTGTTCGTGTAAAAAATACTGATATAACGGTACAATTTCAGCAAGAAAAAGTAATCATTCCTTCTTTGTTGTTGCCTGTCATTGTCACTAAAGCAACTGAAGACCATATTGCATCAGAAACTCAATCAAAGCGTCAGCGTCGCACATCTAGGCATTTGCGAATGAATGGTCAACGTAATAAACGTCGTGTTCGTAATGTGGAATTAAAGCAGTCTCCAATGCCGTTACCATTTGCTGCTGCATCATTAGAATTAGCATTGGGTCGAGTTGTTGTCGATTACAGCCAAATAGTAAATGATGAACCAAATAGTGTTGTGCCTGTTATTCCTTCGCTTTTAGTTCCTGTTATTGTTAAAAATGACGAAGATGTAACTAGTCATAGTGTTGATACTGTCATAATTGATGAACAGTCAAAAAGTTCTTTATCTACAAATGTTCAAGAAGATTTTGAAGATAGCAAAAAAATTAGTGATGGAACTGATCTGATAACTCATGATTTACAATTAACAGGTTATTCTTCTTCAGCAATGGCTAAAGCGCCAGCACCAGAGTATGAAACTTCTGATGTTGGAATAAAATTACGTGAAGAGTCAGATTATCACTTTGAAGGTAAAGGTAATGCTGGTGGCTTAAGTGCACAAGATCATGCGTATGCCGCAGCAAGTAAACCGGTGATGCCGGATTAATCAATAGATAAATTAAAACACGGTGAGCGTTTGTCACCGTGTTTTGTTTATTTATAATAGTGATAAAGATAAATAATGATTATCTATATTTTTAAGAGAATAGTAACGTTTTTATTTATTATCTGCGTGCTGGCTCAGATTAGCTTCTGTTTAGTTTATTTTACTCCTTATTCAATGTCTAACTTTCATAATCTAAGTTTTATTGATGCCTATAGTGCTTTTTTTAAGCAGTTGCTGCAAGGTGAATTTAGGTTGTTAACGGGGGAAACAGTACTTTTTTTTCAGACGTTATTGGCTACATTTGAACTTTGTATCCTTGCTTTATTCGTTGCTCTACTTGTTGGATTACCTTTAGGAATTTTTCTTGGACTGAGTAATATTAACTGGTTAAATAATATGATTCGCTTAGGGTCTTTATTATTATATTCTTGTCCTATCGTTATGTTAGTTATTGTTGTTATGTATTGTCTGTCGCCAACTTGGACTATATCGATGAATTTTGATATATCACCATCAGTTACTGGGACTTCTTTACTGGAGATTTTGGCTTCAACAAAAGCATCTAAATGGAAAGAGTTGTTTGAGCAATTTCATTATTTAATTTTACCAATCATTCTTTTAGCTATTCAGCCAAGCATTATGACCATTCAATTAATCGGTCAAAATGTAAAAAACACATCAAGACAAAATTTTATAAAAATGGCGATTATTCGTGAGCGTTCACCGTTTAAAATTTTACGTCGACATTTGTTACCCAATTCAATCCCAGCCACTATTCCACAGTTGACTTATAATACAACAACGCTGTTATTTTCAACGATGGTTATTGAAATTTTATTTAATCGAGCAGGACTTGGGCAGTGGGTAATGATTGCTTATCATCATCATAATTATTTTATTATTTCTATTGCTATTTTAGCTTGTGGAACGGTTATTAGTTTATTAACGTTATTAGGCGAAATTTCGGCGATTGCAATTTATCCTTTGCGCCATAAGGAATATTATGTTTAGGCCAGCTAGTTTAATGAAAAACATTAAGTCATGCTTTAGTCGGCTACATGGTAATCTCTATTTAATTGTTGGTTTTTATGGCATATTGGCGATTACTTTTGTCGCATTATCAACTAAATGGTTTTTTCATGCTCATTTAAATCCTATATATCCTGCATTATTACCCCCCGCTTGGTGGCTTAATGGTGATATCAATCATATATTAGGTACGAATGCGAAAGGACAAGATATTTTTGATTATTTGCTAATTGGATATCGCTCAACTATTTCAATGACATTAAAAGTGGTATTTTATGTGGTTGTCATTGGTGGATTAATTAATTATTTAATGTTTTTTATATCGTTGATACGTCCTTTTGTATTATTCATTTTTAAATTTTGTATGGTAGTACCACCATTACTTGGTGTGATTGTGATTAGCTTATTGTTAGAAGATGATATTACTAATATGTTATTGGTGGTTGGATTATCTTATACTCCACGCTTTATTTACAATATTCATCAACGCGTTATTAATGAATGGAATAAGACGTATATTATAGCTTATAGATTGGATGGCTTATCTGCATTTTCAATTTTAAATCGTTTTATTTTACCTAATATTTTACCTATCTATTTGACCGAGATTGTTTCGTTATTTGGTTCAATCATTTTATCTCTTACCACTATAACTTTTTTAGGTTTTGCTAATGATGTTTCTCGGCCTGATTTGGGAATGATGATGTTTCAAATGAAAGATATTATTGCCACTAATTATTTAGCCTTTCTATCTCCCGGAATTGCTGTGTCTGCTACAATAATTTTTGTTTATTTGTTTAACTTTGGATTATATGGTCGGCGAGCAGGAACTTAATTATGGCATTATTAGACATTCGAAATTTAACCATTGAGTTTATTACGCCAGATGGTCTTTTGCGTGCAATTGATCGCGTTAATTTGAAGTTGTCTGAAGGCGAAATTCGCGGCTTAGTTGGTGAGTCAGGTTCAGGAAAAAGTCTTATCGCTAAAGCTATTTTAGGGGTAACTAATCATAATTGGAAAATTTCTGCTGATCGATTTTATTTTGATAATATTGATTTACTAAAGTTAACACCTAAACAACGTCGAAAAGTCATTAGTGATAATATCTCGATGATATTCCAAGAGCCGCAATCTTGTTTAGATCCTTCAATGAAAATTGGTCAACAATTGATTGACGCTATACCAAAACGAACCTTTAAAGGGCATTGGTGGCAGCGGTTATTTTGGCGTAAAAATCGTGCTATTGAACTGTTGCACCGAGTTGGTATTAAACATCATAAAGAGATATTAAAATCTTATCCATTTGAATTGACCGAAGGTGAGTGTCAAAAAGTGATGATTGCAATTGCATTGGCTAATCAACCCAAGCTATTGATTGCAGATGAGCCAACAAATGCGATGGAAGCAACAACCGAAGCGCAAATTTTTAGGTTGCTGGCTAGTATGAATCAAAATATGGGTACCACTATTTTGCTTATTAATCATGACTTGCAGATGGTAACTCGATGGACAGATCGTATTAATGTGCTGTATTGTGGGCAAACAGTTGAAGTTGCCGATAGTGAAGATTTAATTAGATCTCCTTATCATCCCTATACTCAGGCTTTAATTTATGCGATTCCTGATTTTGGCAAAGCGATGCCACATAAAAGTCCGTTAAATACCTTACCTGGTGTTATTCCGTCACTTGAACATTTACCGATCGGATGTCGATTAGGACCAAGATGTCCTTATGCCCAAAAAAAATGTATTTTAGCACCAGAATTAATACCGATAAAAGACCATTTTTTCGCCTGCCATTTTCCGTTAAATACTGATGAGTAACTGTAAATAATAGGAATACTCGATGAATCCAATATTAAAAGTACGTAACTTATCTAAGCAATTTAAAATCCATAAAGGTTTGTTTGGGCATTTACGTATTGATGCGGTGAAAGCATTATCGTTTTCTCTTAATGAAGGTAAAACCCTTGCAATTATTGGACAAAATGGTTCAGGAAAATCGACATTGGCAAAAATGTTAGTAGGGATGATAAAACCTGATAGCGGTGATATCTGGATTGATGGTAATAAAGTTCAATACGGCGATTATAGTCACCGTTGTCAACTGATTAGAATGATTTTTCAGCATGTTGAAAGTTCATTCGATCCTAGATTGCGTATTGGACAATTATTAGAGATCCCACTTAAGCATAATACCCATTATGATGCCCATGAGCGTGAAAAACTAATTAGTAGTGTATTAAAACAAGTTGGATTATTGCCCGAACATGCTTCTTACTATCCTTCAGTGATGGCGGCAGGACAAAAGCAACGTGTGGCATTAGCAAGAGCTTTAATTTTAAAGCCCAAAGTAATTATTCTTGATGAGGCTTTAGCAGCGTTAGATATTTCGATGCGCTCACAGATTGTTAATTTGATGTTGTCATTACAAGTTCAACAAAATATTTCTTATGTTTATGTAACACAAGATATTGGTATGATGAAACATATTAGCGACGAAATTTTAGTTATGCATAATGGCGATCTTGTTGAGTATGGTAATACTGCTGAAGTATTAGCTTCACCTTTAAGTGATATTACCCAAAAATTGATAAATAGCTATTTTGGTGAAGCACTGACTGCTGATACTTGGCGTACTGATACAAGGTCTTTTTAAGAAAGATCTCTTTTATCACCTATAATCATCAATAATATATGTATCTACTATTATGATTTAGTTTTAAATTTCATCTCTAATATTGTCAATAAAAATCTCGACAAATAATCTAAAACGCACTATATTTAGCTATATGGATTTCTAGACGTCTATTTTAGAGGTTTAAAATAACTTATCGTTTTTAGGAGCTTTTGTTATGCCTATTTGTATTCCTGATTCATTACCGGCTGTTGATGTATTACGTAATGAAAATGTATTTGTTATGACTTCATCACGCGCTAATACTCAAGAAATTCGTCCTCTTAAGCTTCTTTTTTTAAACTTAATGCCTAAAAAAATCGAGACTGAAAACCAGTTTTTAAGATTACTTTCTAACTCATCTTTACAAGTTAATATTCAGTTATTGCGTATTGACCAACGCGAATCAAAAAATACACCTGTCGAGCATTTAAATAGTTTTTATTGTGATTTTGATGATATTCGCGAACAGAATTTTGATGGACTAATTATAACGGGAGCACCACTAGGTAAGGTCCCTTTTTCTGATGTTGTGTATTGGCCTAAATTAACTGAAATTATAACATGGGCAAAAGAGCATGTTACTTCAACCATGTTTGTTTGTTGGGCTGTGCAGGCTGCTTTGAATGTATTATATGATTTACCAAAATTTACTCGTACCGAAAAATTATCCGGTGTTTATCAGCATCAAAATAATCAACCCAATGCTATTTTAACACGTGGTTTTGACGATACTTTTTTAGCTCCCCATTCACGATATGCTGATTTTCCTATTGATGAAATAAAAAAACATACTGACTTAACCATTTTAGCTGAATCTGATATTACTGGTCCTTATTTGATGGCAACTACAGATAAGCGGATGGTATTTGTGACTGGTCATCCTGAATATGACTCTGCAACACTGGCAAATGAATACTATCGAGACTTAAATGCAGGCATTCAACCTGATATGCCGTTTAATTATTTCCCTAATGATAATCCTCATTTAGCACCAAAAGCTACATGGCGTAGCCATGCCTATTTATTATTTAGTAATTGGCTTAATTATTATGTTTATCAGTTAACACCATTTGATTTAACTACCCGAAATTTAACAATTGATGATTGATAAATATAAGAAATGTTGAAAGGTTATCAGTTATGGCCCTTAAATATTTCAATAAGTTGTCGAATATTACACTAAATGTGGCTTTAGTTATGTGATTAAACTTGTAGCCAAAATGTCACAGGACCATCATTAATTAATGATACTTGCATATCAGCAGCAAATTGTCCCGTTTGGGTCGTTATTTGTTGTTTACATTGTTCGACAAAAAGTTGATAAAGCCTATCAGCTTCATCTGGCTTGGCACCTTTAGTAAAACTCGGACGCATTCCTTTTTTAGTGTCTGCCGCTAGGGTAAATTGAGAAACTACTAATACTTCACCATTAGCTTGTTTAACGTTTAAATTCATTTTTCCTTCGCTATCACTAAAAATGCGATAGCCTAATACTTTTTCACATAAACGAATTGCTTTTTGCTCGTCATCACTTTGCTCAACACCGAGTAAAATCAGCAACCCCTGATTAATTTGTCCAATAATGTTATTGTTTGTTGTGACGCTAGCTTGTTTTACTCGTTGGATTAAGGCAATCATAAATTAATTACTCTGTTGTTAAAGGTTGATTCTTAAAGGCGTGTTTTTTTTGTCGGTTATAGTCAGTTAAAGTTGCAGCAAACTCGGCACCGAACAAAATAATACACCATGAACAGTAGATCCAAACTAACATGATGGGGATAGATGATACTACTCCGTAAATGAGTTGGTATGTTGGAAATGAAGTAACATAAAGCGCAAATGCTCGTTTGCCTAATTCAAATAATATTGCAGCTACAAATGCTCCAATCATCGATTCTTTAAAAGGCACAGATTCGGTCGGAATAATGCTATAAAGCAACCAAAATCCGAATACAGAAATAATAAAGGGAAGGGTACTAAGTAAAATAGTGTTTGTTGTGGCTGTCGAAAACCAATTTAGTGAGAATATGTAAGAGCTCACAGCCACACTTGAACCAACTAAGATCGGACCTAAAGTTAAAATTGTCCAGTATATGGTTAGGTTATACATGAAAGAGCGTTTTCGTTTGGTTTTCCAAATATGATTAAGTGTTGTATTAATTGAGTTAATTAGTAATAGTGATGTAACAATTAAGCCAATTACCCCTAAAAAAGTCATTTTTTTAGTATTGGATATGAATTGTTCTAGATAATTTTGAATAGAATCACTAGCAGTGGGAACAAGATTTTTATAAATCAATTGTTTTAATGAAAGACTAGCTTCGTTAAAAATCGGAAAAGCTGACAATAAGGAGAAAATAACAGTAATAAGTGGTACTAGTGCAAGTATCGTAGTATAAGCGAGCTCAGCAGAAGAGGTTGTTAGACGATCGTGGTTAATACGATTCCATAACATTTTCATAAAGAGCTGTATTTGCTTAAGTGATTTCATTATTTTTTCTAGTTAGAAATGGCACAATCATTAATCCCATTACTATTTAATGAGTTTAATACCTTATCTGCATCTTTTTTGTTGGTATATGGCCCTATTGTGACTCGATATAACTGGCCTGGAGAAATATTAGCACTAATACCGGTCATTGCAAGCTTAGCCCTTAGTGTATCAGCATTAGACTTATCCTTAAATGCACCACATTGTAGTAGCCATTTATTGGTAACAGTTTGTGTTGGCGATGATGTTATATTTATTGTTTGATTTTGTGTCGCTGAGTTTTCTTTCGAGGAAGACACTGTAGTTTGAGTATTATTAATAAAACTATCCAAGATTTGTTGTCTTTCACTTGCAACTGAATTTGATGTTGAAGCGTAGTTTGCATTAGGGGTTTCTAACTCTTTAAGATATGTCCAACGCTCTTGAGGTTGCTCCGGTAGAGTTATTGTCGGAGCCTGAGTTTTTACTTTTGGCGCTTCAACGGTTTTTTTAGGCGTATTATTCGCAACAAAATAGAGAATAGCAGAAAATAGAATAATGACAATAATGGCCAAAAATATCATTAAATTAGGCGTATTTCGTGACTTATTTTTTTTTGACTGGCTCTTTTTTCTAACATAATCACGCTGAACCACAATAGACTCTCTTCTATTTTATTAACATTACATAAATAATTAGTATACAAATAAAAAAAGTGGTTTACACCACTTTTTGTCATTTTTTCTTTAACTATGATAGTTAACAATTAACAAATAAAGCTATCAACCCAATGCTTTAATTTGCTTAATTAAATTTGCTTTATGGCGCGCAGCTTTATTTTTGTGGATTAAGCCACGAGCCGCTTGACGGTCAACAACTGCTTGCATGTCTTTGAATGCTACTTCAGCTGTTTGTTTATCACCAGCTGCAACAGCTGCGTAAACTTTTTTAATATAAGTACGCATCATTGAACGGTTACTAGCATTATGTTTACGACGTTTTTCGGATTGAACCGCACGTTTCTTAGCTGATTTGATATTAGCCAAAGTCAACTCCCAAGTTTATATAAAAATTACATATTAATAAGGTGGCAAAATATGCCTGATTTTCTCTCTTTTGTCAATGCTGTTGCATAAAAAATATGATCGGTAATTTTTATCTTTATAATAAATGTTTACTATTCGACCAATAAAGCCTATAACCTAAAAAGAAATTTTATGTTAGAATATCGAAAGTTTTATTTTTATTCTATTTTATAAGAGGAAGTATCATGTCTATTATTAGAATGCAAGATCTTGATCTAAAAGGAAAACGTTTATTCATTCGCTCGGATCTTAATGTGCCGGTCAAAAATGGTAAGGTCACTTCCGATGCGCGTATTAAAGCATCATTACCTACTATTGAAGATGCCATCAAAAAAGGTGCTAAGGTAATGGTTACCTCTCATATCGGTCGACCAACAGAAGGAGAATATAACCCAGAATTCTCTTTACAACCTGTTGTTGATTATTTAAAAGAACATGTGTCATTCCCTGTTCGTTTAGTAAAAGATTACCTAGATGGTGTTGATGTTAAAGAAGGTGAATTAGTTGTTCTTGAAAACGTCCGTTTTAATGTTGGAGAAGGCAAAGATGATGAAACTCTATCTAAAAAATATGCCGCTCTTTGTGATATTTATGTGATGGATGCGTTTGGTACTGCTCACCGTGCTCAAGCATCTACTCATGGTGCTGGTAAATTTGCGCCAGTTGCTTGTGCAGGTCCATTATTAGCAGCTGAACTTGATGCATTAGGTAAAGCTTTAGATAATCCAGCAAGACCAATGGTTGCCATTGTTGCTGGTTCAAAAGTATCAACTAAATTAACTGTGCTTGATTCTTTATCAAAAATTGCTGACCAAATTATTGTTGGTGGTGGTATTGCTAATACTTTCATCGCTGCTGAAGGCTATAATGTAGGTAAATCACTTTACGAAGCAGATCTCATTCCTGAAGCTAAAAAATTGATGGCTAACTGTGAAATTCCTGTTCCAACTGATGTACGTGTTGCAACTGAATTTAGTGAAACAGCTACTGCAACTGAAAAATCGGTTAAAGATGTTAAGGAGAATGAGCAAATTCTTGATTTAGGCGATAAATCAGCTGAGGTATTAGCAGATATCATTAAAAATGCTAAAACCATTTTATGGAATGGTCCTGTGGGGGTTTTTGAGTTTCCTAATTTCCGCCGAGGTACTGAAATTGTTGCGAAAGCAATTGCTGATAGCCAAGGATTCTCAATCGCGGGTGGTGGTGATACCTTAGCGGCAATTGATTTATTTGGTATTGAAGATAAAATCTCTTATATTTCAACTGGTGGTGGTGCTTTTCTTGAATTCGTTGAAGGTAAAAAACTACCTGCTGTAGCTATGTTAGAGGCTAGAGCAAAAGCGTAATACTGGTTCAATAGGAAGGATGGGGAAAATACTCATCCTTTATTTTTATGATAGATAAATTTATAGGTAACAAAATGACTACAAAGATTTCTGATGTCGTTAAACCTGGTGTAGTAACTGGTGATGATGTTCAAAAAGTATTTCAAATCGCTCGCGAAAATAATTTTGCATTACCCGCAGTTAACTGTGTAGACACTAATACAATCAATGCTGTTATTGAAACAGCAGCAAAAGTAGGTTCTCCTGTTATTGTCCAATTCTCAAACGGAGGGGCCCAATTTATTGCCGGTAAGGGCTTAAAATTAGAAGGGCAAGAATGTGCTATTCTAGGGGCAATTTCTGGTGCAAAACACGTTCACCTTATGGCTGAAAAATACGGTGTTCCGGTTATTGTTCATACCGATCACTGTGCTAAAAAATTACTTCCATGGATTGATGGTTTGCTTGAAGCTGGTGAAACGCATTTTGCTAAAACAGGTAAACCTTTGTTTTCTTCTCATATGATTGATCTCTCAGAAGAAACATTAAAAGATAATATTGACATTTGTTGTCAGTATCTTGCTCGTATGTCTGCAATGAAAATGACATTGGAGTTAGAATTGGGGTGTACTGGTGGTGAGGAAGATGGTGTTGATAACAGCCATATGGATAGTTCGGCACTTTATACTCAACCAGAAGATGTTGCATACGCTTATGAACGTTTAAGTGCTATTAGTCCTCGTTTCACTATTGCAGCATCATTTGGTAATGTTCATGGTGTTTATAAACCAGGTAATGTTAAGTTAACGCCTAAAATTTTAGATAATTCACAAAAATATGTATCTGAGAAGTTTAGTTTACCTGCAAAATCATTGAACTTTGTTTTCCATGGTGGTTCTGGTTCTACACCTGAAGAAATTGCTGAAGCAGTAAGCTACGGTGTTATTAAAATGAATATTGACACTGATACACAATGGGCAAACTGGTCTGGTATTTTAGATTACTACAAAGCAAATGAAGCTTACTTACAAGGACAATTAGGTAATCCAGAAGGTATCGATGCTCCAAACAAAAAATACTATGATCCGCGTGTGTGGTTACGTAAAGGACAAGATTCTTTAATTGCACGTTTAGAGCTAGCATTTAAAGAACTTAACGCAATAAACGTTCTTTAATTTTTGTGTTTATTTAAACTAAAACAGGGCTATCGCCCTGCTTTTCGTTTATTCTATTTTAAATTAAGTCTTGCATTTTTATTTGAGTTATAGGATAATCTTGCCCTCATTTAACTTAGGGGAGCTGTCTATTTATTAATAGCTATTATTAATAGAGGCGTTTGCACCCGAGCAAAGGAAACTAAAAATGGCAAAAAAAGTACAAGCTTACATCAAGTTGCAAGTAGCAGCTGGTGCAGCAAATCCTAGTCCACCAGTTGGTCCAGCTCTTGGTCAACACGGTGTTAATATCATGGAGTTCTGTAAAGCGTTTAATGCAAAAACAGAAAGCATGGAAAAAGGATTACCAATTCCTGTTGTAATTACAGTATATTCAGACCGTTCATTTACATTCGTAACTAAAACGCCTCCGGCTGCAGTTTTATTAAAGAAAGCTGCTAAAATCAAGTCTGGTTCTGGCGAACCTAACAAGAAAAAGGTAGGTAAAGTAACGAGTGCGCAAATTCGCGAAATCGCTGAATTAAAAGCTGCAGATATGAATGGTGCTACCATTGAAACGATGATGCGTTCTATTGAAGGAACAGCTCGTTCAATGGGCTTGGAAGTGGAGGGTTAATCAATGGCTAAATTATCTAAGAAAGCTAAACTTATCCGCGAAAAAGTGAATGCGACTAAGCAATATGAAATTAATGAAGCTATCGCTTTATTAAAAGAACTCGCTACCGCTAAATTTACAGAAAGTGTTGACGTTGCCGTTAATTTAGGTATCGATTCACGTAAATCAGACCAAAATGTTCGCGGTGCAATTGTACTTCCACATGGTACTGGACGTAGTGTACGCGTTGCTGTCTTTACTCAAGGGGCAAATGCAGAAGCAGCTAAAGAAGCAGGTGCTGAATTAGTGGGTATGGACGATCTTGCTGATCAAATCAAAAAAGGCGAAATGGATTTTGATGTTGTTATCGCATCACCTGACGCTATGCGTGTTGTTGGTCAATTAGGTCAAATTTTAGGACCACGTGGCTTAATGCCAAACCCTAAAGTTGGGACTGTTACCCCTAACGTTGCTGAAGCTGTAAAAAATGCTAAAGCAGGTCAGATTCGTTACCGTAATGATAAAAATGGTATTATCCATACAACTATCGGTAAAGCTGATTTTGATGCAGATAAGCTTAAAGAAAATTTAGAAGCATTACTTGTTGCGTTAAAACGTGCAAAACCAGCATCTTCTAAAGGTGTATTTGTTAAGAAAGTGAGTCTTTCTACTACAATGGGTGCTGGTGTTGCTATTGATCAAGCAACATTGAATGCAACTGTTTAATGATTTTTATCGTTAAACAAAGAAATCGGTTGGTGTCTGGCCTTAACCAGACCCCGTCCAAGACCGTAGGTGTAGTTGAAGTTTGACTACTTAATTTTCCTACGTAGACGGTGACAGAACCTGATAAGATATATATAGAAGGATTCTGCTCATCGTGGTTGTGCTAGTTACATTTGTAGCTAGTGAAAATTAGTCTAGGCTTTTGCCTAGTATAATCCAGGAGCAATACCAATGGCACTAAATCTTCAAAATAAACAAGAAATTGTTGCTGAAGTTAATGAAATCGCCAAAGGTGCGCTATCTGCAGTTGTTGCTGATTCTCGTGGCGTAACTGTAGAAAAAATGACTGCATTACGTAAATCTGCTCGTGAAGCGGGTGTTTATATGCGTGTTGTTCGCAATACGCTATTACGCCGTGTTGTTGAGGGTACTCAATACGAGTGTTTAAAAGATACGTTTGTTGGTCCTACTCTAATTGCATTTTCAAATGAGCACCCAGGTGCTGCAGCGCGTCTCTTTAAGGCGTTTGCGAAAGAAAATGACAAATTTGAGATTAAAGCCGCAGCCTTTGAAGGTGAGTTAATTACTGCAGCGAACATTGATCGCCTAGCAACATTACCTACTTATGAAGAAGCATTAGCTCGCTTGATGTCAACCATGAAAGAAGCCGCAGCTGGCAAATTGGTTCGTACTCTTGCAGCGGTTCGCGATCAAAAAGAAGCTGCTTAATTGGCAGTTTGATTGTGAATTTTATCAATTAAAAAAATGTAAATTTGGGAAACTATATTATGTCTATCACTAAAGAACAAATTTTAGATGCAGTTGCTGAAATGTCTGTTATGGATGTTGTTGAACTTGTATCAATGATGGAAGAAAAATTTGGCGTTTCTGCAGCCGCAGCAGTTGCAGTTGCAGCAGCAGGTCCAGCTGAAGCAGCAGAAGAAAAAACTGAATTTGATGTAATCTTAAAAGATGTTGGCGCTAATAAAGTCGCTGTTATCAAAGCAGTTCGTGGTGCAACAGGTTTAGGCTTAAAAGAAGCTAAAGATCTTGTTGAATCAGCTCCAGCAACAGTTAAAGAAGGCGTTAGCAAAGCTGATGCTGAAGAACTTAAAAAAGCGCTTGAAGAATCAGGTGCAGTTGTTGAACTTAAATAAGTTTATCAACAACGCGGCAAATGGCTGGGGGTTTTATACCTCCAGCCTTTTTGCGCTATAACAAGTTAAAGAATTTTATTTGAAGATTATCAATAAAAGTAATAAAGAGATAGTATATTTATTAAGCCTAATCAATTGATATTTATAGATATTTTCGATGAGGTGTCAGGTGTTATCAATTAGTGGTAGTATTCCTGATGAATATTTAATCATGCTAAAATAGCAGATAAGCAAGTTGAGGAACTAATGGTTTACTCTTATACCGAGAAAAAACGAATTCGTAAGAATTTTGGTAAGCGTCCACAAGTCTTGGATATACCGTATCTTCTTTCTATTCAACTTGATTCGTTCCAGAAATTTATTGAGCAAGATCCAGAAGGACAATATGGCTTAGAAGCTGCATTCCGTTCAATATTTCCGATAAAAAGTTATAGTGGTAACGCTGAGTTACAATATGTGAGCTTTAAGATGGGCGAACCTGTGTTTGATGTTAAAGAATGTCAAATCAGAGGGATCACTTACTCAGCACCGTTGCGCGTAAAATTACGTTTAGTTATTTATGATAAAGATGCGCCAGAAGGAACAGTTAAAGATATTAAAGAGCAAGATGTCTACATGGGCGAAATCCCTTTAATGACGGACAATGGTACATTTGTGATTAATGGCACAGAGCGTGTAATCGTATCACAATTACATCGTAGTCCTGGTGTGTTCTTTGATAGTGATAAAGGTAAAACACACTCTTCTGGTAAAGTTTTATATAATGCTCGAATTATTCCTTATCGTGGCTCTTGGCTTGATTTTGAATTTGATCCAAAAGATAATCTTTTTGCTCGTATAGACCGTCGTCGTAAACTTCCAGCAACAATTATTTTGCGTGCGTTAGGTTATGAAACAGAAGAAATTTTAGATATCTTCTTTGAAAAAACTGTTTTTGAAGTTAGCAAATCTAAGTTAAAGATGGATCTTGTTCCAGAGCGTTTACGTGGTGATACAGCACTATTTGATATTGAATCAAAAGGTAAAATTTATGCTGAAAAAGGCCGACGTATTACCGCTCGTCACATTCGTGAATTAGAAAAAGATAAAGTTAGCAAAATTGATGTACCAGTTGAATATATCGTTAATAAAGTTCTGGCTAAAAATTATATTGACGAAGAAACAGGAGAGGTAATTGCTTTTGCCAATACACCGATCTCATTAGAGCTATTACTTCAATTAACCAATGCTGGATATAAAAAAATAGAAACTTTATTCACTAATGATTTAGATCATGGTGCATTTATTTCTGAAACATTAAATGTCGATTCAACTCGTGATCGACTAGGTGCGTTAGTTGAAATTTATCGCATGATGCGTCCGGGCGAACCACCAACAAAAGAAGCCGCTGAAGGACTATTTGATAATTTATTCTTCTCTGACGAACGTTATGATTTATCCGCTGTTGGGCGTATGAAGTTTAACCGTTCTTTAGGGCGTGATGATATTGAAGGCGAAAGCGTTTTAACGAAAGATGATATTGTTGACGTAATGAAGAAATTAATCGCTATTCGTAACGGTCACGGTGAAGTTGATGATATCGACCATTTAGGTAATCGTCGTATTCGTAGTGTTGGCGAAATGGCAGAAAACCAATTCCGTATTGGTTTAGTTCGTGTTGAACGAGCTGTGAAAGAGCGCTTATCTTTAGGTGATCTTGATTCACTAATGCCACAAGATATGATTAATGCTAAACCAATTTCAGCAGCGATTCGTGAATTTTTTGGTTCAAGTCAGCTATCTCAATTTATGGATCAAAACAACCCATTATCTGAAATTACCCATAAACGTCGTATTTCAGCATTAGGTCCAGGTGGTTTAACGCGTGAACGAGCAGGGTTCGAAGTACGTGACGTACATCCAACGCATTATGGTCGTGTATGTCCAATCGAAACGCCTGAAGGCCCAAATATCGGTTTAATTAACTCATTAGCGGTTTATGCTCGTACCAATGAGTATGGATTTTTAGAAACACCATACCGTCGAGTGATTGATGGTGTCGTAACTGACGAAATTAATTATTTATCAGCAATTGATGAAAGTGAATTTGTGATTGCTCAGGCAAACTCAAACCTTGATGAAGATGGTCGTTTTAAAGAAGACTTAGTGACTTGTCGCTTAAACGGTGAGTCCGGCTTATATAGTCCAGAACAAGTTCATTATATGGACGTATCAACCCAACAAATCGTATCAGTTGGTGCATCATTAATTCCATTCCTTGAACATGATGATGCGAACCGTGCCTTAATGGGTGCGAACATGCAACGTCAGGCAGTACCAACGTTGAAAGCGGAAAAACCGTTTGTTGGAACCGGGATGGAGCGTGCTGTTGCGGTTGACTCAGGTGTAACAGCTGTTGCTCGCCGTGGTGGTACAGTTCAATATGTTGATGCATCACGTATAGTGGTTAATGTTAACGCTGATGAAATATATGCTGGTGAAACTGGTATTGATATTTATAACTTAACTAAATATACCCGTTCTAACCAAAACACTTGTATCAATCAAATTCCATGTGTGGAATTAGGCGAAAAAGTTGAACGTGGCGATGTTCTTGCCGATGGTCCATCAACTGACTTAGGTGAATTGGCATTAGGTCAAAATATGCGAGTGGCTTTCATGCCATGGAATGGTTACAACTTTGAGGATTCTATTTTAGTTTCTGAAAAAGTGGTACAAGATGACCGTTTTACATCAATTCATATTCAAGAATTATCTTGTATTTCTCGTGATACGAAGTTAGGTGCAGAAGAGATTACGGCGGATATTCCAAATGTTGGTGAAGCTGCATTATCTAAACTTGATGAATCAGGTATTGTTTATATCGGTGCTGAAGTTCAAGGTGGCGATATTCTGGTCGGTAAAGTAACTCCTAAAGGTGAAACACAATTAACGCCAGAAGAAAAATTGCTGCGTGCAATTTTTGGTGAAAAAGCATCTGATGTTAAAGATACTTCATTGCGCGTACCGAATGGTGTTTCAGGTACAGTTATTGATGTTCAAGTGTTTACTCGTGATGGTGTACAAAAAGATAAACGTGCGCTTGAAATCGAAGAGATGCAACTTAAACAGGCAAGAAAAGATTTAACTGAAGAACTTAAAATCTTAGAAGCTGCATTGTTTGCTCGTATCCGTGATGTACTAATTTCGGGTGGAATCAAAGCTGATAAATTAGATGCTTTACCACGTGAAAAATGGTTAACAATCGGTATTGCAAATGAAGATAAACAAGCTCAATTAGAACAGCTTGCTGAACAGCACGAAGAAATCAAAGCTGAATTTAATAAAAAACTTGAAGCTAAACGCATGAAGATCACACAAGGTGATGATTTACAACCGGGTGTGCTCAAAATTGTTAAAGTTTACTTAGCGGTCAAACGTCAAATTCAGCCAGGTGATAAGATGGCTGGTCGTCATGGTAACAAAGGGGTTATCTCTAAAATTAACCCAATTGAAGATATGCCATATGATGACAAAGGTCGTCCTGTTGATATCGTATTAAATCCACTAGGTGTTCCGTCTCGTATGAATATTGGACAGATCCTAGAAACTCACTTGGGTATGGCTGCTAAGGGTATTGGTCAGAAGATTGATGCGATGTTAAAAGAACAGCAGGAGTTAGCTAAATTACGTGAGTTTATTCAAAAAGCTTATGATCTTGGTTTAGGCGCTGCACAAAAAGTTAATGTAGCAGAATTCACCGACCAAGAAGTCATGAATTTGGCGCAAAACTTGCGTAATGGTATGCCACTAGCAACACCTGTGTTTGATGGTGCTAAAGAGCAAGAAATTAAAGCCTTACTAGAGCTGGGTGATTTACCAACTTCAGGTCAAATTACGTTGTATGATGGTCGTACAGGTGAACAATTTGAACGTCCAGTTACTGTAGGTTATATGTATATGCTTAAATTGAATCACTTAGTTGATGATAAAATGCATGCTCGCTCTACTGGTTCATACAGTCTGGTTACTCAACAACCATTGGGCGGTAAAGCTCAATTTGGTGGTCAACGTTTTGGTGAGATGGAAGTATGGGCACTTGAAGCATATGGTGCAGCTTATACCTTACAAGAAATGTTAACCGTTAAATCAGATGACGTAAACGGCCGTACTAAGATGTATAAAAATATTGTAGATGGTGATCATCGTATGGAGCCTGCGATCCCAGAATCATTTAATGTACTATTAAAAGAGATCCGTTCGTTAGGTATTAATATCGAGTTAGATGAAGAATAATTTTTGCTAACTTAAATGATTTCTATTTATAGGGATAACTTATTAGCAATAATAAGTTATCTAATTGGTTTAACTCCATAGGAGTCAATTGTGAAAGACTTACTAAAGTTTCTAAAAGCACAAACAAAAACAGAAGATTTTGATGCTATCAAGATAGGCCTTGCTTCTCCTGATATGATTCGTTCATGGTCTTTTGGTGAAGTTAAAAAACCTGAAACAATTAATTATCGTACGTTCAAACCTGAGCGCGATGGATTGTTTTGTGCGCGTATTTTTGGACCAGTAAAAGATTATGAATGTTTATGTGGAAAATATAAACGTTTAAAACACCGCGGTGTAATTTGTGAAAAATGTGGAGTTGAAGTAACTCAAGCTAAAGTACGTCGTGAACGTATGGGACACATTGAACTAGCATCACCAACTGCCCATATTTGGTTTTTAAAATCATTACCATCTCGTATCGGTTTATTACTTGATATGCCTCTTCGCGATATTGAACGAGTGCTTTACTTTGAATCATTTATGGTTCTTGATGGTGGTATGACGAACCTTGAACGTGGTCAGATTTTAACTGAAGAACAATATTTAGATGCGTTAGAAGAGTTTGGTGACGAATTTGATGCTCGCATGGGGGCAGAAGCTATCCAAGAGTTATTACGTAATATTGATGTGCAAGCAGAATGTGAAGCACTACGTGATGAACTCGCTACCACTAATTCTGAAACTAAGCGTAAAAAGCTGACCAAACGTATTAAGATTATTGAAGCATTTATTCAATCAGAAAATAAACCTGAATGGATGATTCTGAACGTATTACCTGTGTTGCCACCAGATTTACGCCCATTGGTTCCACTTGATGGCGGACGTTTTGCAACATCAGATCTTAATGATCTTTATCGCCGAGTTATTAATCGTAATAACCGTTTAAAACGTTTATTAGACTTGGCTGCACCAGATATCATTGTACGTAATGAAAAACGTATGTTACAAGAATCTGTCGATGCGTTATTAGATAATGGTCGTCGTGGTCGTGCGATTACTGGTTCAAACAAACGTCCATTGAAGTCACTTGCTGATATGATTAAAGGTAAGCAAGGTCGTTTCCGTCAAAACTTATTAGGTAAACGTGTTGACTATTCTGGTCGTTCTGTAATTACTGTAGGTCCATACTTACATTTGCATCAGTGTGGTTTACCGAAGAAGATGGCTCTTGAATTATTCAAACCATTTATTTACGGTAAATTAGAGCGTCGCGGTTATGCAACAACCATTAAAGCAGCGAAGAAAATGGTTGAGCGTGAAGATGCAATTGTATGGGATATCTTAGATGAAGTTATCCGCGAACATCCAGTATTACTAAACCGTGCACCAACATTGCATAGATTAGGTATTCAAGCATTTGAACCGATTCTAATTGAAGGTAAAGCCATTCAATTACACCCATTAGTTTGTGCGGCGTTTAATGCTGACTTCGATGGTGACCAGATGGCGGTTCACGTTCCATTAACGTTAGAAGCACAATTAGAAGCTCGTGCGTTAATGATGTCAACCAACAATATTCTTTCACCGGCAAGTGGTGAGCCTATCATCGTTCCTTCACAGGACGTGGTTTTAGGTCTTTACTATATGACTCGTGATAAAGTCAATGCCAAAGGTGAAGGCATGATATTAACCGGTCCTAAAGAAGCTGAAAAGCTATATCGTTTAGGTCTAGTTGAATTACATGCTAAGGTTAAAGTCCGTATTACTGAAAGCCAACGTAATAGTGTAGGTGAGTGGGAAGATACCACCTCGGTGGTTGATACAACAGTTGGTCGTGCAATTTTATGGTTAATTATGCCAAAAGGGATGAGCTTCTCTGTTATCAATCAACCTTTGGGTAAAAAAGCGATCTCTAAAATTTTAAATATCTGTTATCGCCAATTAGGCATGAAAGATACGGTTATTTTAGCTGACCAAATCATGTACACTGGTTTTGCTTATGCGGCGCGTTCAGGTGTATCAGTTGGTATTGATGATATGGAAATTCCAGCGAAGAAATCACAAATCATCAACGAAGCTGAAATTGAAGTCGCTGAAATTCAAGAGCAATTCCAATCTGGTTTAGTAACTGCAGGTGAACGTTATAACAAAGTTATCGATATTTGGGCTGCCGCTAACGAACGCGTTGCTAAAGCGATGATGGATAACTTATCAACTGAAAAAGTAATTAACCGCGAAGGCGAAGAAGAAGTTCAATCTTCTTTCAATAGCATTTACATGATGGCCGACTCAGGTGCGCGTGGTTCTGCAGCACAGATTCGTCAGCTGGCTGGTATGCGTGGCTTGATGGCAAAACCAGATGGTTCGATTATCGAAACACCTATCACTGCGAACTTCCGTGAAGGATTAAACGTACTTCAATACTTTATCTCTACGCATGGTGCGCGTAAAGGTCTTGCGGATACTGCATTAAAAACAGCGAACTCAGGTTATTTAACTCGACGTTTAGTTGATGTGGCACAAGATTTAGTGGTGATTGAAGATGACTGTGGCACCTTAGAAGGCGTGGTGATGACACCTGTTATTGAAGGCGGTGATGTTAAAGAGCCACTTCGTGAACGAGTATTAGGTCGAGTCACAGCTGAAGATGTATTAAAACCTGGTAGTGCAGATATCTTAATTCCACGTAACACATTGCTTGATGAAAGTAAATGTGACTTACTTGAAGCAGAATCTGTTGATAGTGTTAAAGTGCGTTCAGTGGTTTCTTGTGATACTGATTTTGGTGTGTGTGCAAAATGTTATGGTCGTGACTTAGCACGCGGTCACTTGGTCAATAAAGGTGAAGCAATCGGTGTTATTGCGGCGCAATCAATTGGTGAGCCAGGTACACAGTTAACCATGCGTACGTTCCACATTGGTGGTGCGGCATCGCGAGCGGCTGCTGAATCAAGTGTTCAAGTTAAAAACAAAGGTAGCATTAAATTAACTAATGCTAAATTTGTAACTAACCCAGACAAGAAACTGGTAATTACCTCACGTAATGCTGAATTAACCATTATTGATGACTTAGGTCGAATGAAAGAAACCTACAAAGTGCCTTATGGTTCGATTTTAAGTAAAGGTAATGGTGTTTCGGTTGATGCCGGTGAAACAGTGGCTAACTGGGATCCACATACTATGCCAGTTATCTCTGAAACTAAAGGTTTTGTTCGTTTTGTGGATATGGTTGATGGTCAAACTATTACTCGTCAAACTGATGAATTAACTGGTTTATCATCTATTGCAATATTAGATGTAGCAGAACGTACTGGTGTAGGTAAAGATTTACGTCCAGCTATCAAAATTGTTGATGCTAAAGGTGATGATATCTATCTTGCTGGTACAGAAATGCTTGCGCAATACTTTTTACCTGGTAAAGCACTAGTACAGTTAGAAGATGGCGCTGAAATCAATATTGGTGATACACTTGCTCGTATTCCACAAGCATCTGTTGGTACCAAAGATATCACCGGTGGTTTACCTCGGGTTGCTGATTTATTTGAAGCACGTAAGCCAAAAGAACCGGCTATCTTGGCTGAAATTGACGGTATCATTTCATTCGGTAAAGAGACAAAAGGTAAACGTCGCTTAATTATCACGCCATTAGATGGTAGTGAACCATATGAAGAGATGATTCCAAAATGGCGTCAACTTAACGTATTTGAAGGCGAACAAGTTGGCCGTGGTGATGTGATTTCTGATGGTCCTGAATCTGCGCATGATATTTTACGTCTACGTGGCGTTAATGCGGTAACTCGATATATTGTTAACGAAGTTCAAGAAGTTTATCGTCTACAAGGTGTAAAAATTAACGATAAACACATTGAAGTTATCGTACGCCAAATGTTACGTAAAGCAACGGTTATTCATCCGGGTGGCTCTCGTCTACTTGAAGGTGAACAACTTGAAGTTTCACGCTTGAAGATTATCAACCGTGAACTTGAAGCGCAAAATAAAGAACCAATTGTTTACTTACACGATTTACTTGGTATTACTAAAGCATCATTAACGACTGAATCGTTTATTTCTGCCGCTTCGTTCCAAGAAACAACGCGCGTCTTAACTGAAGCAGCAGTAGCAGGCAAAAATGACGAATTACGTGGCTTAAAAGAAAACGTAATTGTTGGTCGATTAATTCCAGCTGGTACGGGTTATGCTTACCATAAAGAACGTTTACGTAAACGTGCAATGCCATCAACTGATGAGATTCAAACAACAATTTCAGCGGAAGAAGCAACCGCTAATTTAGCTGAATTGTTAAATTCTGCTGAAGAGAATCAATAGTCTCATTCGGTTTAATATACAAATAGCACGCATGGCGTGCTATTTTTTTATGTCATGTTATAAAACTATAAAAGGAGATCGGTATGTATATTGTAATGAACCGTTTTAAAATTAAACGGGGTAGCGAAGATACATTTATTGAAATATGGCGAAATCGTGATAGCCATCTGAAAGAAATGAAAGGGTTTAACCGTTTTTACTTTTTACAAGGAAAAACAGAAGAAAATTATACACTATTTTCTTCATTTACTGAGTGGCAATCTAAAGCTGATTTTGAAGCTTGGGTTAATTCTGAACACTTTAAACATACCCACCGTAATACGAATAACCGACCAAATAACAGTGATATTTATTTTGAGTCGGCACAATTAGAGTGTTTTGACGTTATATTATAATAAATTCAGATCTCAAGTTTGACATAAATGCAAAAAAGATAATTTAGCTATTTATCATTTATTCAGTCAGTCCAACAAAGTTTTGTGAGCAATAATAAATTGATTTGGACGCCGATATGACAATAACAAAGGTACCTAAAATCTAGCAGTAAACGTCGGATTTATTATATAACTAGTTGATTTTATTTAAAGTGCAAAAAATAAAAACTTCAATAAAATCAATACCTTTCCTGACTGATTTTTAGTTAATAAAATATAGCCAAGCACAAGTGTGTAAAGGTTTTTATATTCCTTGACAGGAACATTCCCCTTTTCTTAAACTGTTCGTAAAATAAACAACAATTTCAGGCGTACGGATGAAAATCAAATCGTTATTAATCATTGTAGTGTTAGTTGTTATTGGGGCGTTTATCTATTTTACAAGTTACAATGGCATCCAAACAAAGGACGAAAAGGTGGTGGCCGCATGGTCTGAAGTACTCAATCAATACAAGCGTAGAGCTGATTTAGTCCCTAATTTAGTCAATACCGTAAAAGGTTATACCACACATGAAAAAGAAGTTTTAATCCAAGTAACTGAAGCTAGAGCAAAAGTCGGATCGATTCAGATTAATGCTGATCAGCTAACTAACCCTGCTACATTCTCAAAATTCCAACAAGCACAATCAGAATTGAGTTCAGCATTAAGTCGCTTAATCGCAGTAAGTGAAAACTATCCAGAACTGAAAGCCAACACCCTTTATCAAGATTTAATGAGTCAGCTTGAAGGTACTGAAAATCGCATTACTGTTGCGCGCGGGCGATATATCGAAGCGGTGCAAACATTTAATATCTATATCCGTAAGTTACCGACTAAATGGATTGCTGATAGCTTAGGAAAACAACCAAAACAGCAATTTACGGTTGATGATGAAAAGCAAATGTCTAATCCTCCCGCAGTGAATTTTGGATAATTATTATCGTGAAAAAATATTTTCTATGTAGCATATTGTTCATAATTAGTTGGCTCAGTTATGGGCTAACTGATATTCCCGCATTCAAACATCGAGTGATTGACACGACTAATACATTAACATCGTCACAATTAAGCACACTTGAAGCAAATTTGAGTGATTATGAAAAATCACAGACAGACGGGAAACAAATAGCGGTTTTAATGATCGCTAAGCTTGATAATGAAACCATAGAACAATATGCAGATAGAGTCTTTATTCAATGGAAAATCGGTGAAAAAGGACAAGATAATGGTATCTTATTACTAATAGTAAAAGATGACAAACGTATGCGCATTGAAGTTGGTTATGGATTTGAAGGAACCATTACCGATTTAGTTGCTAGCCATATTATTCGCGAACAATTAGCTCCACAGTTTCAGAAAAATAACTATTATCAAGGTATTGACAATGCATTGTTGGTACTGAAACAAAAAATTGATAATTCTAACCCAAAAGATGATGATACTCAGGGCCAAAATCTCAATACTTTATTGGCGGGGGACTTTGGTTCCAAACTAATTAACTATGGACTAGTATCATTTTTTATCTGTTTCTTACTAACCAGTCTATTTATCACCAAAGTCAGTGCCAAACGAAGTTTAGGAACAGGTTTACTCAACGGACTGTCTATTGGTGGATTTACTTTATGGCAAGGTTACCCAGTACATATCGCATTACCTCTGTTATTTTTAGCTTTCGTTGTCAGCACCATGATAAGCGGCATTTTAACTGCTAGAGGTGGCGGTGGTGGCAGTAACCGCCGTGGTGGGGGCGGTTTTGGTGGGTCTGGTGGTGGCTTCGGTGGAGGATCTGGTGGCTTTAGCGGTGGCGGAGGCGGCCGCAGCGGAGGTGGGGGGGCATCCGGTAGTTGGTAATACAATTAATCCTATCACAACATCTAGTTAAATATTAACGACTAAAAAACACTCAGAAAAGTTATTGATTTTATTTGAATTTTTGTTGATTTTTAGAGCTTTTAATTAAAGGATAAATAGATTTTCCCAGTCAATCTTAGGCTAGGCGTGCTTTTAAGTGGAAAGCTAACTTTAGCTTATTTTATGATCTAAATCACAAAATTGAACATAAATTAAATTTGTAAATTATTAATTTAAGAATAACAAAGCCTGTCTATTACTGCACTTTCCTATCTTTATAACAAATTTCCTGTTGTTGATGGAAAAAGTCTCTATCCAAATTGATTCTCATTTCATTTAGGCTTAAATCATCCTAAAACAATAATATGTACATAGATTATGAACCAAATAAAATTCCGAATGATCGAAGATAATCTTGATCCAGAATTAGTTACAAATCAAACTATTGAAATAATTAATGATTGGTTATCTGAATGTCAAATTTTTCAAAATGATATCCAAAAGGCGATGTTGTATTCCCACGTTAAAGCTATGGTGGAAAGAGCAAAAAACTTAGAAAGGCTTCCCGAAGTCGATCCAACACTTTTTGGTGAGCTTTCAGAAGAATCATTATCGTTAGCACGTAGAACGGTACAATTATTCAATAAATTACCAATGGAAGAGGCTTATTTATTAGCGGTGCATTATGAAGTCGCTAAGGCAAACTAAAACAAATACTAGACATTCTAAAATGAAAATTAAATAGGAGAAATATTATGGCTGAAGTAGTCATTGTTATTGGCGATAGAATGGGAAAAGGGCAAAAAATTGCAGAAGGTATTAATTCTGTAGAGGGGTGTCGTGCAATTGTCATTCCCGGTATGGCTGCAGATATGAAATTAGGCGATGTAATGAACAGCGAAAAGGCTGATTTAGGACTTTCTTTTTGCGGTAGTGGTGGAGCAGGTGCTATTACGGCACAAAATAAATATGGCTACCTACAACGCCATGGTATGCGATCAATTGAAGAGGGCGAAACAGCTATCAATGAAGGATGTAAAGTTCTCGGTTTTGGCTTTATGGACACAAAAGAGCTAGGACAACGTATCGCAAAAGCATTTTTGAAAAAATATCCACGTTCATAAGCGGAAAATCAGCATGAAAAAAGAGCAGATACTTGTCAGAGTAAAAGGTCATGGTAATGCTAAGCAACAAGCATTTGCTATCGCTTTAAGTCAGGTTCAAAAACAAGTATTGAAAAATACCAATAATATTATGTTGCGCATTGAACCGATTGATGTTCAAGTTGTATCAGCAGTAGAAAAGACAACCATAGAGCGTTTTTTGTTTGTTTTTTTACCAAGAAAAAAGACTTTTTATGAAATCACGCTTGATGTATCTGTTAATGTAACTTTTGTTGATTTAAGTGACATTGAATTTACCACTAAATAACATAACGTAAAAGGGAAGTTATGGAAATTTTAATTATTGCATTCAAGTCTATTATTATCGGTGGACTTTGTGGTTTTAGCGTTGGTGCTGGGGCGGCTCGAATGTTTCACGCGCCAACGTATCAAGGTATGGGAGCATTTCGCACATTAGGTGAGCTTAATTCTTGCGAAGGGGATCCTGCTGCACATTTTTCTTTTGGCCTCGGATTTTTCTTTAATGCTTGGGCTTCATCTGTTGCCGCTGGCTCTTTTACTCAAGATGTTGATCATCGTATCATTCCAAATTGGGGGGCAGCGTTACTGATGGTAAAAAATCGTAATATTACCGAAACGTTACATGATCCGAAAAAAATGGCATTTGTGTGCACAATTATTGGTGTACTTGTTGTGCTATTTTTAAATACCACAACTTCAGCAATCCCCGATTCGTTGAAGATTACAGCAACTAAAGTACTTGTTCCTGCTGCCAATTTACTTGTAGCAACTGTCATGCCGGTTATCTTTTGGTTAGCTGCGTTAGACGCTGGGCGAAGAAGTGGTTTTTGGGGAACACTATTTGGCGGGCTTGCACAGTTAATTATGGGGAATGCTGTACCAGGACTTGTATTAGGTATTTTGATAGGTAAAGGTGTGGATGATAGTGGTTGGAATCGTGTGATGAAGATCATGTTGGTTGCCGTTATTATCTTATTTGTCATGAGCGGATATTTCCGTGGCTTTGATATGAAGATGATTAACTCTTTTAGAGATGGTCTATCTTATTGGTTTAAATAGTATAGGGAACATGTTATGAATACAGAAACAACCATTAATAAGAGCTTTTGGTATGCCGATTGGTCATTCCCTATTATCTGTGGATTATTATCTGCTGGGATTTTTGCTGGGACGCATACTTTTTATGTTTATGGTATTGGTGCATTTAATGAAATCGCTTTTGTCGCCATGCTTAAATCAGGAATGACAACAGGCGATTATGGTGCAGTGGCTGCTTTTGGGGCGAGCTTTTTATTTGCTCGAGTCATTGAAGGGTCGTTAGTCGGTATATTAGATATTGGTGGTGCCTTACAAACTGGTATTGGTTTAGGCGTTCCTGCATTGCTTTTAGCGGGCGGTTACACATTACCTGTTGAAAACTTTTTTGCTGCGTTGGTAACCGGTCTTGTTTTAGGTGTATTGATTGGGTTTATTATCATTATTATTCGTAAATTTACGCTAAATAGTGGCGGTGGCTCAACATTTGGGGCTGATGTCATGATGGGGGCGGGTAATGCATCGGGAAGATTTTTAGGGCCAATGATTATTTTATCGGCGATGGTTGCCTCAATTCCAATTGGTATTGGCTCATTACTTGGTGCGCTTATCTTTTATGTATGGAAAAAGCCTATCACTGGTGGTGCAATTTTAGGTGCAATGATTTTTGGTGGGATCTTCCCAATTGCGTGATTTTAATACTCCTTTGTCATTGCCTAAATTACAGAGGATTTGGATGTAATTATGTATGATTTAGTGATAAAGAAAGCAAAATTAATTGACGAATCGATCGTTGATATTGCAGTTCATTTAGGCAAGATTGTTGAGATTAGTAAGAACATTACAGAACAATCACAACAGATTTTAAATTTATATGCTAAACACTACATTAGTGCTGGATGGATTGATTCTCACACTCATTGCTTTGCTCGTTCACCTATTTATTACGATGAACCTGATTTGATCGGCACTAAGGCTGGTGTCACCTCGGTAGTTGATGCCGGTAGCGTTGGTGCGCTTGATGTTGATGAATTTTATCAATTAGCGCAACAAGCCAACACTCATGTTTATTCCTTTTTAAATATCTCGAAAATAGGGCTGATACGACAAAGCGAACTTGCCGATATGCGTGATATTGATGTGCCTTTATTCGACACAATGTTAGCCAAATATTCTCATTTTATTATTGGAATAAAAGTGAGAATGAGTCGTAGTGTGGTTGGTGAAAATGGAATATTACCGTTGGTCAAAGCCAAAGATATGCAAAAAAAGAGTGGATTACCTTTAATGATTCATGTGGGAAATAATCCGCCAGAGCTTGATGATATTGCCGATCTGTTAACAAAAGGAGACATCATCACTCATTGTTTTAATGGTAAGCCGAATCGAATTTTTGATAAAGAAAATAATCTTCGCGATTCAATAAGTCGGGCTATTAAGCGAGGCGTAATTTTAGATATTGGTCATGGTGGTGAGAGTTTTAGTTTTGCTGTTGCTGAGAGGGCTAAATGCCTTGATATTTACCCAAATACGATTAGTTCTGATATTTATTCTAAGAATCGTATTCAAGGGCCAGTATTTAGTTTGGCTAATGTTATGACTAAGTTTATTTGTTTAGGTTATAGCAGGAAGAGAATTATTGATAGTGTTACAAAGAATGCAGCACAAATTTTACATCTTGAAAATAAAGGAGAATTATCCATAGGCTATGATGCTGATCTCACTATTTTTGACATCAAACAGGAAATAGTTTCGTTATCGGATTCAGAAGGTGAAGTTCGTCAAAGTCATGAACAGTTTGTTCCTTTGGCATGTGTTGTAGCTGGGAGTACAGAACATACTGTGCGTATTGAAATAACAGAAGAAGGTAGTAAAAATGGACTTAAAATCTCAAACTGAAACAGATATATATAGTAAATATCACTTAAAAAAAGTGATTAATGCTTCAGGTCGTATGACTATTTTAGGTGTATCGACACCAAGACCGGAAGTGGCAGAGACTGTATTGCATGGTTTAAATGAGTATTTTGAAATTAAAGACTTAGTCGATAAAACGGGACAATATATCGCTAAATTACTCAATGTAGAAAACGCGGTTGTTGTATCATGTGCTTCAGCGGGCATTGCTCAAGCTGTTGCAGGAATAATTATCAAGGATGACTATGATCTGCTATTTAACTTACATTCATCAGATAAATATGTTCCTCGAGAAATTATTATTCCTAAAGGTCATAACGTTAATTTTGGTGCACCGATTAGTACGATGGTTTCATTAGGTGGCGGTATTGTGGTTGAAGCGGGTTATGCTAATGAATGTAAACCAGAACATATTGAGTCTTTAATTAATCCAGACACAGCAGCCATTTTATATGTTAAGTCTCATCATTGTGTGCAAAAAAGTATGCTATCAATTGCGCAAGCTGTTTGTATTGCTCAAAAACACAAAATTCCATTAATTGTCGATGCTGCAGCTGAAGAAGATTTACAAACATATTATCAACAAGGTGCCGATTTAGTTATTTATAGCGGAGCAAAGGCGATTGAAGGGCCTACCAGCGGTTTAGTTGTTGGTCGTCAACAAGCTGTCGAATGGGTAAAACTTCAGTCACAAGGTATTGGACGACCAATGAAAGTTGGTAAAGAAGGTATTTTAGGGTTAACCAAAGCAATTGAACTTTATATTACCAAACCAATACATGAAACAGGACAACAAATGGTAACTAAAATGACCCCATTTATTGATAATTTAAATGCTCTTGATGGAATATCGGCCAACGTCGTTTGGGATGGCGCAGGGCGTGATATCGCACGCGCAGAAATAGCGTTTGATGCCAGCGTGATAGGTAAAACTGCAATCGAAATGGTGGATCTCATGAAACAAGGCGAAATTGCAGTTTACTTCAGAGAATATAAAGCCAATGAAGGCAAAGTTGATGTCGATGTGCGTAGTGTAACATCAGCTCAACTCGATATTATTTACAACAAAATTAAAAATATTATTCAAGGAATAAAATAATGCAACTGATTCCCAATTACTATAATGATCGTGTTTGTTTAAACGTATTGGCCAATTCTATTGATAATGCCAGAGCTATTTATGAAGCAGCAAAAACACATGTTGTTGTCGGTGTTTTGTCTAAAAATTATCCAGATAATGCCTCAGCTATTGCCGATATGAAAAAATATGCTTTAGCGATCGATAATGCAATTTCAGTCGGACTTGGTGCAGGTGATCCAAATCAGTCAATAATGGTTTCTGAAATTTCTGCTGTACTTCAGCCGCAACATGTTAATCAAGTTTTTACTGGTGTGGCAACAAGTAGAGCTTTGTTGGGGCAAAATAAAACAGTAGTTAATGGATTAGTTTCACCAACAGGGAAAGTTGGTTTAGTTAATATTGCAACAGGACCGCTAAGCTCTAAATCTTCAGATGCGATTGTGCCTGTAGAAACGGCAATTGCTTTATTAAAAGATATGGGCGGAAGCTCAATAAAATATTTTCCTATGGAGGGGTTAAAGCATCAAGATGAATTTGAGTATGTCGCAAAATGTTGCGCAGAAAATAATTTTTACCTAGAGCCTACAGGTGGTATCGATTTAGATAACTATGAGTCGATCTTAAAAATTGCTTTAGATTCGGGAGTGAAAAAGATCATTCCACATATCTATAGTTCTATCATTGATAAAGTGACAGGCGAAACTCGAATCAGTGATGTCAAACAATTGTTATCAATTACCCAAAAATTAGTAGGATAAGAGATGTCATCTAAAGTGTTGTTTCCTTATCAGCGATTAGCGTATCTTTTTGATACGATAAAAAATGAGATACTACCTCAGCAAGAGCTAGCAAATCGTTTTTCTGTGTCTACACGAACAATTCGGACTGATATTTCAGCACTTAATGATATTTTAAGTAATTATGGTGCTCAAGTAGAATATACCAAAAATATAGGTTACCAGCTTGTGGTATCTGATCCTAATTGTTATGCGACATTACCAATTACACAAACAATAGAGCAGGTTCCACGAACAAGTAAAGAGCGAGTTTCTGCCCTATTGATTGCTTTTTTAACTCAATCAAACTCTGTTAAATTAGATGATATTGCTGGAGAATGGTTTTTAAGTCGTAGTACTTTACAGAATGATGTTATTGAAGTTAAGCAGTACTTAGATAAATATAATTTATCTCTTGAAAATCGACCTTATTATGGGATGCGATTGATTGGTGAAGAATCATCTATTCGAGCATGTTTAACCGATATTCTATGGCGATGTCATATGGTCGAAGATACTATAACGGTAGATAGACTTAGACAAACTATTTTGAATGATATTGATCTAAATTATCTGGAGAGAATTTTACAAAACCAATTTGAACGTTTTGAATTAAAGTTAAACGCCGAAGGGCAAGGGTATTTACTTTATAGTTGTGCAGTTTCTATAACTAGAATTACTCAAGGGTATGAACTCCTTGAATATCAAGTCGATAAAATAAATACGACTGTTATTAGTGCTGCTCGTGAAATTTCTGAAGGGTTTTCTTACTTTCTAAGCAGTGTGTTTTCAGATGCCGAATTTAACTATTTATGCGTGCAAATTGCTTCCAGAACGATTATGGATTCTCCTAATCAAACAAAAAGCTTGGCATTGGTTAATCATATTTTATCTTATATAAATGATTCTTATCACTATAATTTATGGGATGATAAAAAATTATACCAGGACATGCTAATCCATATTTCTTCAATGTTATCAAGGATTAAATATCAAATTAGAACAACTAATCCTTTATTGTATGAAATTAAACAATATTATCCTTTTGCGTACGATATTACGTTGTCTGCACTTACTAATACAGAAAAGTACACTGAATTTAAAATGACGGAAGATGAAATTAGCTATTTAGCAATTCATATTGGTGTGGCATTAGAGCGTAATTACAGTGCTGGTCATGAAAGATATGCTCAAATTTTATTAGTTAGTGAACTGGGTAATTCTACTCTAAGAATGATTGAGTCAAAAATTAAGCGAGATTTTCCACATGTTCAGATTAATCGTGTTCTTTCTTATAGAGAGTATGAACAGCTTTTAGATATTGAAGAAGATTTTGTCGTATCAACAGTTCGTTTAACAGAAAAAAATAAACAAATAGTTAAAATTGCACCATTTCCTACACTTTATCAACTTGAACAGTTAGGAAGGCTTGCAATGATCGATCGAACTATGCCTTATATTATTGAGCGATTTTTTGATGAAAATTTTTTTCTGATTATCGATAAACCTATTACACAAAAAAGCCTTTTAAAAAAGGCTTGCCAACGACTTGAACAATCAGATTATGTCGATGAGAATTTTTATCCTTCTGTAATTGAACGTGAAGCAATTGTTTCAACATTATTAGGCGAAAACATCGCTATTCCTCATACCGTTGGTCTATTGGCAAAAAAAACAATGGTAACAACGATTTTGGTACCGCGAGGTATTGCATGGAATAAAAATGAAATTGCACATGTTATTTTTTTGTTAGCAATTAGTAAAGATGAGTATGAAGATGCTATGCGAATCTATAATTTATTTGTTAATTTTGTTAATGAAAGAGCAACTAAGCGTTTATTAAATAGTAAAAATTTTGATGACTTCAGGGCTATTGTTAAAGATAGTTTTAGTCGATTATCATAATATGTTTATAGACCATGAAAATGTATGATTTAGATGAAACTGTTTTACAATAATAAAATTACATAAATTTAAAAAATATTAAGGTTAATGTCCAATATTTAAATCAAATTATATTATGATCTAGCATTGACGAAAACCTTATTTAAAGGTAATATGCGCGCCTTATATATTGTGTTCTTTTAAGAGACATAAGAATAACTTTAAGGTAGAATGCATATTCTATGCAAAATAAATTGCCATTAACAATTGACCCGATTAAAGCGGCACAAAAAAAACTTGATTATGTTGGATATTATCCAATGCAAAGTGTGACAAGGGTTGAACGTCCAAAAAGCGATATTGAGTGCAGCTTATCTTTTTATTATGATGAGCAAAAGCTTTGTGTTATTGCAATTGATGCAAAAATTACGTTAGAGCAGATCTGCCAACGTTGTTTTAAACCTTTTATCACAGAAGTTTATGTGATAAATAAATTTAGTCCTGTTAAGAGCGATGCTCAAGCAGAGGCACTACCGGAACATTATGAGCCCGTTCTGATGAACGAGTTTGGCGAAGTAGATATATTAGCGTTACTTGAGGACGAAATCATTCTCTCGTTACCAATTGCGCCGGTACATGATAGTAAACACTGCGAAGTGTCAGAGGCTGATATGGTATTTGGTGACATTCCAAGTGAGAATGAAAAACCGAATCCATTTGCAATTTTAGTTAGTTTAAAGAATAAGGGGTAAATCCATGGCTGTTCAACAGAATCGTAAAACTCGTGCAAAACGTGGTATGCGTCGTTCTCATGATGCATTAACTGTTGCTAATATCTCAGTTGATGAATCAGGTAAAACACATTTACGTCATCATGTAACCGCAGATGGTTATTATCGTGGTCGTAAAGTGATTTCTAAATAATTATTACCTAATTAGAAATCCTCAGGTGACATTTTGGATAATCTAACCATTGCGTTAGATGCTATGAGCGGGGACTTCGGTCCTCGTGTTGTTGTTCCTGCTGCAATACAAGCACTAAATTGTTATCCAAACCTTTCTGTTTTTCTGGTGGGAGAACCAACAGAAATTGGTCTTTTTTTGTCAAAAGAAAATTCGAAACTTGTTTCTCGATATCAAGAAGAAGGCCGGTTGATATTGACCGAATCAAAGACCGTTATTACTAATGATATGCAGCCTTCTTATGCGATTCGTCATAGTCAAGGATCGTCAATGAGGATAGCTCTTGAGCTGGTTAAAGATAACAATGTTCAAGCTTGCGTGAGTGCGGGTAATACTGGTGCTCTGATGGGGCTATCTAAACTCTTATTGCACTCTTTAACGGGTATTGATCGCCCTGCTTTAGTTGCTACTATTCCAGCTTTAAATCATCAAAGTACAGTTGTACTAGATTTAGGGGCTAATGCTGAATGCGATAGTGATATGCTTGTGCAATTTGCAATAATGGGGCAAATTTTAGCTAAGACTGTGCTTAAAATTGAACATCCTCGGGTTGCATTACTCAACATTGGTGAAGAAGACATTAAAGGGTTGGATAAAATACGTGCGGCTGCTTCTATTTTAAAATCAAACAATCAAATTAATTACATCGGCTATTTAGAAGGTAATGAACTTCTTACAGGTAAAACTGATGTGTTAGTCTGTGATGGTTTTGTTGGTAATGTGACGTTAAAAACAGTAGAAGGCTTAGTTAAAATTTTTATGTCTTCATTTAAGTCGTCTCTTGGCCATAATTCATTATTAATGAAGCTATTAAGTAAATGGTTACAAAGGAAGATATCAAAAAACTTTGGTTATTTAGATCCTGGACGATATAATGGTGCTTGTTTGCTTGGGCTGAAAAGTATTGTGATTAAAAGTCATGGTAGTGCCAACCAAAAATCATTTTTTGCAGCAATTGAACAAGCTATTTTGGCTATACAAACAAATATACCTGAGAAGATTGCGACGAGCCTTTCTTCCGCACTACCCAAGAGCGAATAATTAGATGTATACAAAGATATTAGGAACAGGGAGTTATCTTCCAAAACAGATAAGAACTAATGCAGATCTTGAAAAAATGGTCGATACCAGTGATGAATGGATCACAACACGTACTGGTATTAAAGAAAGAAGGATTGCAGAGCCAAATGAAACAGTAACAAGTATGGCTTATGACGCTGCTATAAATGCAATTGAAATGGCCAATATCGATAAAGAAGAAATCGGTATGATCATTGTTGCAACGGCGACTTCGGTCAATGCATTTCCAAGTTCAGCTACAGAATTACAAGCCAAATTAGGTATTGGTGATGTTGTTGCGTTTGATGTATCCGCCGCTTGCTCGGGATTTGTGTATGCGCTTGATATTGCCGATAAATATATTAAAAGTGGCGTAATTAAATATGCCTTAGTTGTTGGTTCAGACATGTTAACTCGTGGCGTAGATCCAAGTGATCGAGGTACCATTATCATTTTTGGAGATGGTGCTGGAGCGGTTGTTGTTGGGGCATCAGAAGAGCCGGGTATTATTGCTTCACACCTTCATGCTGATGGTCGTTATGGTGATTTATTAAAATATCCGTATGTTGATCGTCGAGATATGCATGATCCTGTTTATATGACTATGCATGGTAATGAAGTATTTAAGATTGCAGTTAAAGAGCTTTCCAATTTGGTTGATGAGCTTTTAACTGAACATGCGTTTAACAAAGCAGATCTAGATTGGCTTGTACCACATCAAGCTAATTTAAGAATTATTTCCGCAACTGCTAAACGTTTAGATATGGATATGAGTAAAGTGATTGTCACATTAGATAAGCAGGGGAATACTTCTGCCGCTTCTGTGCCTTGTGCTTTAGATACTGGTGTGCGAGATGGGCGAATTCAACGAGGTCATCTAATTTTATTAGAGGCCTTTGGTGGTGGGTTTGTTTGGGGATCTGCGCTAGTTAGATTTTAGTTTACGATGTATTTTTAATGATCAAGGATTTAAATAATGACCAAATTTGCAATGGTATTTCCAGGACAAGGCTCACAAGTAGTCGGTATGTTAAAAGATCTTGCTGGTGATTTTCCGATTGTGAAATCAACATTTGATGAAGCTTCTGGAGTACTTGGTTACAATTTGTGGGATTTAGTACAAGAAGGTCCTACAGAAGAATTAAATAAAACTTGGCAAACACAACCTGCATTGCTTGCTTCATCTGTTGCAATATTTAGAGTGTGGCAAAGTGTTAATGGTGCTCAACCTGATTTTATGGCCGGGCATAGTTTAGGTGAGTATTCTGCGTTAGTTTGTGCTGGTGTGATTGATTTTAAAGATGCTATTAAATTAGTTGAGTTACGTGGTAAATTAATGCAAGAAGCAGTACCAAGCGGTACTGGAGCTATGTATGCAATAATTGGACTTGATAATGATTCAATTCGCAATGCATGTGAGCAAGCTGCTCAAGGTCAAGTTGTTGCACCAGTGAATTTTAATTCGCCTGGACAAGTCGTTATTGCAGGTAATAAAGACGCAGTTGAACGTGCAGGTGTATTATGTAAAGAAGCTGGCGCAAAGCGAGCATTACCTCTTGCTGTTAGTGTACCTTCCCATTGTGCATTAATGAAACCTGCTGCAGATAAATTAGCCATTGCATTAAATAATATTGAATTTAGTGCACCAAAGTTTGCGGTTATCAATAATGTTGATGTAAAAGTTGAAACATCTGCAGAAAAAATTAAATCGGCATTAATTGCTCAACTTTATAGCCCGGTACGTTGGACTGAAACTGTAGAAAATATGGCAAAACAAGATGTAAAACTTTTAGTTGAAATAGGGCCTGGTAAAGTATTAACAGGATTAACTAAACGTATTGTTGATACACTTTCTGGTATTGCGGTTAATGATAAAGCATCATTAGAAGCGGCATTAGAAAATACAAAGTAAAAATAAAGAGGTAGTTATGAATCTATCAGGAAAAATTGCTTTAGTTACAGGTGCAAGTCGTGGTATCGGTAAAGCTATTGCTGAAAAGCTTGTTTCTTGTGGTGCAACTGTTATTGGTACCGCAACAACAGAAAAAGGCGCTGAGGCTATTAGCCACTATTTAGGCTCAAATGGTAAAGGTTTAGCCTTAAATGTGACCAATGAAGAATCA
Source organism: Gilliamella sp. X-46 (assembly GCF_057063525.1). Classification (NCBI taxonomy): domain Bacteria; kingdom Pseudomonadati; phylum Pseudomonadota; class Gammaproteobacteria; order Orbales; family Orbaceae; genus Gilliamella; species Gilliamella sp. X-46. The sequence goes on from NZ_JBXSQH010000009.1 coordinate 55,560, forward strand.
ATCGAATCTGTGATTAATACAATTAAAATGGAATTTGGTGATATTGATATTCTTGTTAATAATGCAGGTATTACCCGAGATAATTTGCTAATGCGAATGAAAGAAGATGAGTGGCAAGATATTTTAGATACTAATCTAACGTCTGTTTTCCGTTTATCTAAAGCATTAATGCGCACAATGATGAAAAAACGCTATGGCAGAATTGTTACTATTGGCTCAGTAGTTGGTACAATGGGGAATGCCGGCCAAGCTAACTATGCGGCTGCGAAAGCAGGATTAATTGGTTTTAGTAAATCGTTAGCTCGCGAAGTTGCATCTCGTGGTATTACGGTTAATGTTGTTGCACCTGGTTTTATTGCAACTGATATGACTGATGCATTAACCGAGGAACAAAAAGCCTTAACATTGGCACAAGTTCCTGCAGGACGTTTAGGAGAGCCTGCAGAAATTGCCAATGCAGTTGCCTTTTTGGTTTCTGATGAAGCATCTTACATTACTGGTGAAACTTTACATGTCAATGGCGGCATGTATATGGTGTAATTGAGTAGAATAGTGTAAAATAAAGCAACGTTTTAATGATTTGAACAAAAAATAAGCAGTTGGGTTGGAAAATGATTGGCATCTTTTTCAACATTTTATAAACTTACATTCACCGCCACTTTCGGCGATTTTTATAGGAAAAAAAAGAGTATGAGCACTATTGAAGAGCGAGTTAAGAAAATTATTGTTGAGCAACTTGGTGTAAAAGAGGAAGAAGTTAAAAACGAATCTTCTTTCATTGAAGATCTTGGCGCTGACTCTCTTGATACAGTTGAATTAGTTATGGCTTTAGAAGAAGAATTTGATACTGAAATTCCTGATGAAGAAGCTGAAAAAATCACAACTGTTCAATCAGCAATTGATTATATTACTGCGAATCAATAAGGTTAGCAGAGTTTTCACCATAGGCGGTCAAATGATCGCCTAGTTTGTATCAGTATCTTTAATTCTTTAATTAGAGAAAATTTGGTATAAATTGGTAGAAAATTTAAAATAAAATTTTCAATGATTCAAATTTCATTTCAATCCTTTTCTGGAGGACAATGTGTCTAAACGCAGAGTTGTTGTCACCGGAATGGGCATGATATCTCCAGTAGGTAATACAGTTGAGTCCACTTGGCAAGCACTTTTAGCAGGTCAAAGTGGTGTCGAGCTCATAGAACACTTTGATACTGCCCCTTTCGCAACGCGCTTCGCCGCAATGGTTAAAAACTTTAATGGCGAAGATTATAATATTTCACGTAAAGATGCGCGTAAAATGGATTATTTTATCCAATACGGTATTGCTGCAGGTATGCAAGCAATGCAAGATGCTGGCATTGAGATCACCGAAGAAAACGCAGAACGAATTGGTTGTGCGATAGGTTCAGGTATTGGTGGACTTGGGTTGATTGAAGAAAACCATAGTGCATTAGTCAATGGTGGACCGCGTAAAATCAGTCCTTTTTTTGTACCATCAACAATTGTTAATATGATTGCTGGTCATCTATCCATTATTTATGGATTAAAAGGTCCAAGCATTACTATCGCAACAGCATGTTCTTCTGGTGTGCACAATATTGGTCATGCTGCACGTATGATTGCATATGGTGATGCAGATGCAATGTTAGCTGGTGGAGGGGAAAAAGCAAGTACTCCACTTGGCATTGGTGGTTTTGGTGCTGCTCGTGCATTATCGACCAATAATGATAATCCTAAAGGTGCCAGTCGTCCATGGGACAGAGATCGTGATGGTTTTGTGCTTGGTGATGGTGCTGGAATTATGTTCTTGGAAGAGTATGAGCATGCAAAAAAACGCGGTGCTAAAATTTACGCTGAACTGGTTGGGTTTGGTATGAGTGGCGATGCTTATCATATGACTTCTCCACCTGAAAACGGTAGTGGTGCCGCATTAGCAATGAAATGTGCAATTCGCGATGCAGGAATTATGCCTGAGCAAGTGGGTTATATCAATGCCCATGGTACATCGACACCTGCTGGCGATAAAGCTGAAACTGAAGCAGTAAAAAGTATTTTCAAAGAAAATGCCAACAAAGTTATGGTTAGTTCAACTAAATCAATGATTGGACATTTACTAGGTGCTGCTGGAGCGGTTGAATCTATTTTCACTGTACTTGCGCTGCGTGATCAAGCTGTGCCACCAACAATTAACCTTGATAATCCTGATGAGGGTTGTGATCTTGATTATATTCCGCATACAGCACGTCAAGTTAAAAATTTAGAATATGCACTTTGTAATTCTTTTGGTTTCGGTGGAACCAATGGTTCAGTGTTATTTAAGAAAATCTAATTTCTCATTATCCGCCGATAATATCTATTGGCGGAATATCTTTAATAAATGGTTTTTCACTTATAAATCTTATAATGAAAATGACCTTTATTTTTTTCAGTTCGAACCAACAATTAAAGAGAATAAGAATATTCATCTTGCTTGTGTTATAATCTCACAATAACTCTATAGCTTCATTTCTGGTAATTATGGCGGAACCTAAATTTATTCATCTTCATTTGCATAGTGATTTCTCAATGGTTGATGGAATTGCGAAAGTTGGTACACTAGTAAATGAAGTGAGCAAGTTACAGATGCCTGCTTTTGCGATCACTGATTTTACTAATCTTTGTGGATTGGTTAAGTTTTATGGTTCAGCAATGTCAAAAGGTATTAAACCGATCATTGGTGCAGATCTTGCTATCAAAAGTTCTCAAATGCCTGATGATATTTATCGTTTAACTATTTTAGCGGCTAACAATCAAGGATATCAGAATCTTACTTTATTGATTTCTAAAGCTTATCAGCGAGGATATATCGGTGATTTGCCTGTTGTTGATGATGACTGGCTAATTGAACATCGAACCGGATTAATTGTATTAGCAGGTCGAGAAAGTGATATTGGGATCGGTATTGTTCGTAATAATCAAATTATCGTTGATAATGCTATTAATTTTTATCTTGAAAATTTTAGTGAGCATTTTTATTTTGAATTAGTACGTACTAAACGAGCCAATGAAGAACTATTTATTCATCGAGCTGTGAATTTGGCTGAACAATATTCGTTACCCGTTGTTGCAACTAATGATGTTCGATTTTTGAAATCTTCTGATTTTGATGCTCACGAGATTCGTGTCGCTATTCATGATGGCAATACGCTAGAAGATCCTTCCAGACCTAAAAATTATTCGGCAGAGCAATATCTACGCTCAGAACAGGAAATGTGCGAACTATTTTCTGATATTCCAGAAGCGTTGGAAAATAGTGTTGAAATAGCTAAACGCTGTAATGTTTCGATCCGATTAGGCGAATATTTTTTACCTAAATTTCCAACTGGCGATATGTCTACTGAAGACTTTTTAGTACATAAATCACGTGAAGGATTAGAAGAAAGGCTAGCGTTTTTATTTCCTGATCCAGCAATTAGAAAGCAAAGACGACCAGAATATGACGAGCGCTTAGAAACCGAATTAACAGTAATTAACCAAATGGGTTTTCCTGGTTACTTTCTGATTGTTATGGAGTTTATACAATGGTCAAAAGATAATGATATTCCAGTCGGACCTGGGCGAGGATCTGGTGCTGGCTCGCTAGTTGCGTATGCTTTGAAAATTACCGATTTGGATCCACTTGAGTTTGATTTACTTTTTGAACGTTTTTTAAATCCAGAACGTGTTTCAATGCCAGACTTTGATGTTGATTTCTGTATGGAAAAACGCGATCTGGTTATTGATCATGTCTCTGATATGTATGGACGAGATGCGGTTTCTCAAATTATAACCTTTGGTACCATGGCAGCTAAAGCGGTAATCCGAGATGTTGGAAGAGTACTTGGGCATCCTTATGGGTTTGTCGATCGTATTTCAAAATTGATACCTTTAGATCCAGGTATGACACTAGCCAAGGCTTTTGAAATTGAACCTCAGTTACAAGAGCTATATGATAATAATGAAGAAGTTAAGTCATTAATTGACATCGCTCGGCAATTGGAAGGCGTAACCCGAAATGCCGGTAAACATGCCGGTGGTGTTGTGATCTCACCAACTAAGATTACTGATTTTTCCCCAATTTATTGTGATCCAGAAGGCCATCATCCGGTTACTCAATTTGATAAAAATGATGTTGAATATGCAGGCCTTGTGAAATTTGACTTTCTAGGCTTACGGACATTAACTATTATTGATTGGGCAATCAAAATGATTAATGAACGTCAGCTGCGAGAGGGTAAAGAAAAAGTCGATATTACTCGAATTCCTTTAGATGATGAAAAATCTTTCGAATTATTATTAAAAGCTGAAACTACAGCGGTGTTCCAACTTGAATCCCGTGGCATGAAAGATTTAATAAGACGTTTAAAGCCCGACTGTTTTGAGGATATGATCGCTTTAGTTGCATTATTTCGTCCAGGTCCCCTACAATCAGGCATGGTCGACAACTTTATTGACCGAAAACATGGACGAGAAGAGGTTTCTTATCCTGATATTAAGTATCAACACGAATCATTAAAACCTATTTTAGAACCAACGTATGGTATTATTTTATATCAAGAACAAGTTATGCAAATCGCACAGACTCTTTCGGGTTATACATTGGGCGGCGCTGATTTATTGCGCCGAGCCATGGGTAAGAAAAAACCCGAAGAAATGGCAAAGCAACGTTCTATTTTTAAAGAAGGTGCTGAAAAACAGGGCATTGATGGTGAGCTGTCGATGCGAATATTTGATTTGGTTGAAAAATTTGCTGGATATGGTTTTAATAAATCTCACTCGGCAGCTTATGCGCTTGTTTCTTACCAAACTTTATGGTTAAAAACTCACTATCCTGCCGAATTTATGGCTGCGGTTATGACTGCCGATATGGATAATACCGATAAAATTGTTGGTTTGGTTGATGAATGTTTGCGGATGGGGTTAAAAGTCAATCCTCCTGATATCAATAGTGGCCTGTATCACTTTCATGTAAATGATAAAGGTGAGATTGTTTACGGTATTGGGGCTATAAAAGGTGTCGGTGAAGGGCCTATTGAGGCAATTGTTGAAGCACGTAACAGTGGGGGATATTTCAAAAATATTTTCGAACTCTGTGCTCGAACAGATATGAAGAAGATCAATCGCCGAGTACTTGAAAAACTCACTATGGCAGGAGCTTTTGATAAATTAGGACCTCATCGAGCGGCTATATTGCATAGCATTAATGATGCAATGCAAGCGGCAGATCAATATGCTAAAGCGCAAGATATTGGTCAAGAAGATATGTTTGGTGTTTTGGCGGAAGAACCTGAACAAGTTGAGCATGCTTATGCTGCAGTTCCTGAATTACCTGATCAAGTTTTGCTTGATGGAGAACGTGAAGCGTTAGGACTTTATTTAACGGGGCATCCAGTAACACAATATTTGAAAGAATTAAATCGTTATACAGGTGGGCTGAGAATTAGTGAAGCTTCTCCAACAGGTTGGGGTAAGACGGTGACTTTTGCTGGTATTGTTACTGATGCTCGGGTTCGCATTACTAAAAAAGGTAAAAAAATCGGTTTGTTCACCTTGGATGATCGTTCTGGTCGTATTGACGGTATGCTTTTTGCGGAGTCTTTAGACAATTTCGGGCATTTACTTGTAAAAGATAAGATTTTAATTGTTACAGGTCAAGTTAGTAATGATGATTTTAATGGTGGTTTTAAAATCTCAGTGCGTGATATTGTTGATCTAAAAGATGCTCGAGCTAAATATGTAAAAGGATTGTCGATTACTTTAACTGAAAGCGAAACAAATCAAGCAATATTGCAGCATTTACAACAATTATTTGAACCTTATCGGCATGGCAGTGTGCCAGTTAACTTATATTATCATCGTGATGATTTAGTTGTAAGGATTCAATTTGGCACAACATGGAGGATAATTCCTGAAGATGCTTTGATTGTTGAATTAAAGACATTACTTGGTATTGACCGTATTGAATTTGATTTTGAATAATTTAAATCAACTTATGAATAGCAGTTTAATTATTAACGTTGGTGAATAAAAACTGCTTCTATTAGGTTTATGTAGCTAAATTTTGGAAAAGTTGAAGCCTATTAATATAAATATAGGTGACTTCAATGCGTATTACATAGTAGAATTGATTTAATTTTATCTTCAGAATTAGTCAGTATACTATTGAATAGTGTATTTTTTAAAGTACCGAATGAATTAAGAGGCAATTACAAACGTTATGAACAATTTTTTGGAATTTGAAAAGCCGATCGCGGAATTAGAAGCAAAAATTAATTCCTTAAAGAATATTGATTCACAACAAGTTGAATTAGATATTAATTTAGATAAAGAGATTAAGCAATTACATAAAAAAAGTCGTGAATTAACAAAAAAAATATTTGCTAATTTAACCCCTTGGGAAATTGCACAACTAGCTAGACATCCAAATCGTCCTTATACATTGAATTATATAAAAGAAATTTTTACTGATTTTGATGAATTAGCCGGTGATAGGGCTTATGCTGATGATAAAGCAATTGTTGGTGGCATTGCACGTATTGATGGGCGGACAGTGGTAGTTATTGGTCATCAAAAAGGTCGTGAAACTAAACAGAAGATTTATCGAAACTTTGGTATGCCAGCCCCAGAGGGTTATCGTAAAGCTTTACGATTAATGCAATTAGCCGAACGTTTTAAATTACCAATTATCACTTTTATTGATACTCCTGGGGCGTATCCTGGTATTGGTGCTGAAGAACGGGGTCAAGCAGAAGCTATTGCACGTAACTTAAGAGAAATGTCACGCCTTAAAGTGCCTACCATTTGTACAGTTATTGGTGAAGGTGGATCTGGGGGAGCACTAGCGATTGGCGTAGCAGATAAAGTAAACATGCTTCAATATAGTACTTATTCAGTCATCTCACCAGAAGGTTGTGCTTCTATTTTGTGGAAAAGTGCTGACAAAGCCCCTGTTGCTGCTGAAGCCATGAATATGACAGCAGATAATTTATTAAAGTTAAATCTGATTGATTCAATCGTGCCAGAGCCACTTGGTGGAGCTCACAGAGATTATACGGCTATATCTGTTTCACTCAAAACCCAGCTACTTAGTGATCTTGATGAACTTGAAAGTATGGATTTATCTGTATTACTAGAAAGACGATTTCAACGTTTGATGAACTATGGTTATGTAAGGTAGTTTTAAATCTGGAACATTATAATGAAAAAATCGACAGGATTACTTCGTATCTTTAATGCGACAAAATACTCTTTAAAAGGCTTAAAATCAGCGATCAAACATGAAGCTGCATTTCGTCAAGAGTTAATTGTATTGGTTGTGGCATATATCATTGTAATGCTGGTTGATTTTTCCATTTATGAGCGTATTTTATTACTTGGTTCGATCGGTGTTGTAATGATTACCGAGTTAATTAATAGTGCAATTGAGTGTGTTGTTGATCGTATCGGCCATGAAAGACATGAGCTATCTGGCCGAGCGAAGGATTATGGTTCAGCTGCTGTATTTTTGTCTTTATTATTGACTGTTACCTTGTGGATCTATCTATTTTCTTGTCACTTTTTCTCATGATTTTTAATTAAACTTAGACGTTTTTGAAAATTTTTGACAATAGATAACCAATAAAAATTATTCAGAAACGAGTTCTTTAATAATAAAATTTCCAGTTTTTTCACTATCTAACGTTGTTTTTAACCATGGCATAACTATACTCATTTGTTCATGTAATTTCCATGGTGGGTTAATTACTATCATTCCTGATGCGGTCATGCCTTTTTGATTATTATCTGGTTTTATTGCTAGTTCGAACTGTGAAATTCGTTTAATACCTAAATTCACAATGCCATCAATCATTTTTTGTGTTTGGCTGCGAGACACAACAGGATACCAAATTAAATAGACACCAGTTGCAAAACGCTTATAGGCTTCAAACAGTGCTGTAGGAATTGTTTGATAATCGTCCTTTATTTCATAGGAAGGATCGATCAATATTATCCCACGGCGTGAATCTGGCGGTAACTTCGATTTTAATTGAGAAAAACCATCTTCACGTAATACTCTTGTTCGTTTATCTTTATTAAATTCTTGCCTTAATAAAGGATAATCGGTTGAATGTAATTCGGTAAGATTGAGCTTGTCTTGCTCACGTAATAATTGCTTAGCAATTAATGGTGAGCCCGGATAATATTTTAATTCATCAAAAGAATTATATCGTCTTAGTACCGATATATAGGTATTTAGCAATTCAGGGATATTTGATTGTTGCCAAATCAAATTAATTCCTGATAAATATTCACCTGTTTTTGCAGCATGTTCACTTTTTAATAGGTATCGACCTGCGCCTGAGTGTGTATCTAAATATAAAAAAGGTTTTTCTTTTTCTTTTAATGATTCAATACAGAATGTTAAAACAATATGTTTTAATACATCCGCATGATTACCAGCATGATAACTATGACGATAGCTTAACATTATAAATTCTCCTTCTTTTGTTCATTTTTTTGCATATAAAAGGTCGTTAAGGCTAAACAAAGAAGGCAGGGGATTTCCATTAATTCTTCTATTAAATCTTTTCGATCCCTTGTTATAACTAATAATTCATGGCCAATGCGGCGGTGTTCTGCAATATCAGCTATACCCAAGAATAAAAAAGCTAAAAATATATGCCAAACTGGAATTTTTTCAAATTTATAGCGACGAACAATTTCTTGGCGAATTATAGGTAAAAATATACTGAGTATTGGAAGTGCTATTAAAAAACTAGCAATAATTTTGTAATAAAAACGCGGTACTTCAGGAAAAAAGTCTCGCCCCCAACTAATTCCTCGACCAAAAAGCATCAACCACCAAAATATTGTCCAAATCCAAAATTTATATAAATTTGAATGTTCAGCCATTTTTTTTGCATAGCAGTAAGTATAGCAGCACATAAATAACAAAAAGAGTGATTGGACATGTTCAATAAGTGTGACAGTAAGTCCATTATATAAAGGTATAAAAAAATTACCTATAATATAAAGAGTAATACCAAGAATAATAATCGATAAGGAACTTTTGTAAAAATGAAAATCTAATTTACACATACAATATCTTAATATTAATTAGCGCGTTTAAGTTTGAGTATAGTACCGCATTTACGACATAAATAACTAGTTTTATTATTTTGAATTTTATTATGTCTTATCGATGTTAGGTGATGTTGTTGACACTTGCAGTAGTATAAATAAGTATTGCGTTGTACTGTAAAACGATGAGTGGTCGTTGGAATTTTGCCTAATATTTCTGACATAATATATTGCCATTGTTTACCATGTGGCTTTACTTTTCCAAATTCTTTAAAAACAATTAGATGTGCTAATTCATGAGGTACCACTTCCTCAATAAAATGCATACCATTTTCTAGTAACATAATTGAATTAAGTTGAATTTCCCAACGTATTAAAAAGGCACTACCTGCAATGCTACCTTTGGGCTTATAGACAATTTTAGGTTCTTGATATTGAGTATGGAGAAGCTGATTGGCTTGTATTAAGTGGGTTCTTAAACAAGCCATTACCTGATTATGTAAATAAATTGGTATGCGTTTATAGTCCTGCTGCATCGCGAAGTAGTGCTGCTTTATCGGTTTTTTCCCAAGGGAAGATATCTCGCCCAAAATGACCGTAACTTGCAGTTTGTTGGTAAATTGGCTGAATAAGGTCAAGCATCTGAATCAATCCATAAGGTCTTAAATCAAAAAATTCTTTGATAAGTGCAACAATTTTATGGTGATCGATTTTTTCAGTGCCAAAAGTATTAACATAAATTGATGTAGGATTGGCAATACCAATTGCATAAGATATCTGTAATTCACATCTGTCAGCAAGTCCAGCTGCGACAATATTTTTAGCTACATAGCGTGCAGCATAAGCTGCTGAACGGTCAACTTTTGATGGATCTTTTCCTGAAAAAGCTCCACCTCCATGACGCGCGGCTCCGCCATAAGTATCTACAATAATTTTGCGGCCAGTTAACCCACAATCTCCCATAGGACCACCAATAACAAAGCGTCCAGTTGGATTAATAAAGTATTTAGTTCTTGACGTTAACCATTCGGTTGGTAATGTAGGTTTAATGATTTCTTCCATAACAGCTTCATGTAATGCTTTTTGGTCAATAGCTTCTGAATGCTGAGTAGATAAAACGATAGTATCAACCCCTTTTATTTGACCGTCTTGGTAAATTAATGTGACTTGGCTTTTTGCATCGGGTCTTAACCAAGGAAGTGTACCATTTTTTCTGACTTCTGCTTGGCGACGCATTAAATCATGCGCATAACTTATGGCTGCAGGCATAAAGTTTGGCATTTCATTGGTCGCATAACCAAACATTATACCTTGATCGCCCGCACCTTGTTCTAGTGGATCTTTTCGATCGACACCTTGATTAATGTCAGGAGATTGCTTACCAATAGCATTAAGCACCGCACATGAATTTGCATCAAATCCCATTTCTGAACTGGTATAACCAATATCATTAATGGTTTTTCTTGTTAATTCCTCAATATCTACCCAAGCTGAAGTTGTGATTTCACCACCAACTAAAGCCATACCTGTTTTTACATAAGTTTCACATGCGACTCGTGCTTTTGGATCTTGTTTTAAAATAGCATCAAGCACAGCATCAGATATTTGATCGGCGATTTTATCTGGGTGACCTTCAGAAACAGATTCTGAAGTAAATAGAAATTCTGACATGTAATACCTTCTTAATTTAATTCTTGTATTATGCTTGAAATATAATATTCAGTTTTAATATATGTATTCATTTTAGCAGTTTTACCATCTAGACGTCTAGCCTATAATTTATCGAACAAAATGCAATATTCGCTTGGGTAAAATTACTTGCTTTAATTTTTAATCAATTTACGATATTGCGCATTCCTAATTTATTATTTAATAACCTATAGCTAAAAATGAGCATCGTAAAACAATCTCCTTCAGTGTTAGTATTTGATTCAGGTATCGGTGGTTTATCTGTTTATAATGAAATCTATAATAAAATACCTAATCTACACTATATTTATGCATTCGATAATGAAATGTTTCCTTATGGGGATAAATCTTCAGAATTTTTAATTAATAGAGTAGATTCGGTTATTGATGCTGTTACTCAATTTTACTCAATTGATTTAGCGGTTATTGCCTGTAATACTGCTAGTACCATCTGTTTGCCTAGCTTGCGTTCTAAATTTTCTTTTCCTATTATTGGTGTTGTGCCTGCGATTAAACCAGCGAGTTTGCTTACTAAAAATAAATGTATAGGGTTATTAGCAACCAAAGCTACAATAGAAAGAACTTATATAACAGATTTAATCCAGCAGTTTGCCGAACACTGCATTGTTAAGCTGTTAGGTCTTTCAGAATTAGCACTTATAGCAGAAAATAAATTACAAGGTATTAGTGTAGATATGCAACAGCTAAAAGAATTAATGCAACCTTGGCTTAGATTACCGCTCATCCCCGATACAATAGTGCTTGGTTGTACGCATTATCCTTTTATTAAAAAAGAATTACAGATGGTTTTTCCCCAAGCTACCCTTATAGATTCAGGTTATGCGATTGCAACAAGGGTTTATAATTTGTTAAATGATAAATACGATCTGAATCAAAAACATTTATATGTATCTGAAAATATTGTACTGAGTACTAACTATAATCAGTCTGTAGAAAAGTTGATTAAAAAATTATCTGATTATAATCTTAATAAATATCATGCTATTAAAGTTTGTAGTGTTTGAATATTATGCTAACGAATAATTATTTAATCTTTTTTGCTTGCTAAAAAAAAAGAAGTCCCTATAATGCGCATCCACTGACTCGCAGTCAGCGAGAAGCAGACGGTGAGTGAGTTAAAAATAAGATCGAAAAATTGAAAAAAGATCTTGACGAATAAAAAAGTGTAGCGTAGTATACGCAGCCCTTGAGACAGCAAACTAAAGCGGTAAAATGTTTGGTTAATATAAAAGCTGTCAGCTCTTTAAAAAGAAGAAACAGACAATCTGTGTGGGCACTTGCGAGACGAAGAATGAAAAGTCTACGGACTT
>NZ_JBXSQH010000010.1:0-67649 GCF_057063525.1 Gilliamella sp. X-46
GTGTACTACCTTTGCCACAGACATTTGAGTTGGTCGGTAGGGATGGTCGAGGTAATGAGGTTCGGTATGGATTTGTGTTAAAGCAGTGGTTCGTCAATCGGGGTAATAAACGGGATACCTTGTCTAATCAATCCACTTGGTGTGGAAGTCTGGGTTATCGTTTGCCACAGATTAAGGATTTAACTAATGCGATGTGTGGTGCGCTTCCTTTTTTCCCATGTCGAAATGGCATAGATGGCGCCTTACCATCCTCATTTGAGGATCATTACATGCGTCACATGGGGGCTGGTTTTTTCTCTGAGTGGGGCAGCATGACCCGCTACGCTGATTTGTGCTTCATCGACGACGCCTATTGGACGAGCGACGCTTTCGGTATTAATGGCTTCTATGTCGGCTCGACCTTCGGTAACGTCGGATACTTCCTTTCCAGCTACAGCTATTGGGTTGTTTGTACCACACCTTAGCTTTTATTTTTTAGTTCTTAATCCTTGGGCCGCGGGGGGGGTTATAGTGCAGGTATAGGATAATCTAACAAAGAACAGCCCTCCGCGTAGTTGGGGCGGACCAGTAAAACTGGGCTTGTGTTGTTGTGGTTAATTACTACAACAACATAAGATCCAAACAACCAAAGCAATAATCGCTTTTAACTCTCAAAAAAGGATTCAATTTTTTATTAAAAATCGGTCAGAAAAGGTATTGATTTTATTAAAGTTTTTTTTGGTGTTTTTTAACAAAAAACACCCAATCAAAAAATGCAAAGCATAAAAAAACAATAATTTATTTTATTTGTCTTATTTCAGCATCAGAATGCGCCAACAACTAAGCTAGGTTATTAGCATATAATATAGTTTTTTGTCGTTTTAATAGATATTTAAAGGAAAATGTTTCAGCCTGCTTTTTATCCGATTGAATCTATCGCGCATATAAACTTTTTACAATAATGTTTAACTATAGTATGTCTTATCATACTGGGCCGTTATTTTAAATAACACGATGATTTTATTTACGATAATTTATCTTATCTACACTTGGTCTAATCTATTTAATCAATTCGTGTTTAATTATTAGGAATCTTCTTGAATAAATCTTTAAAATTTGATAGTTTACAGGAAAGATTTTTAACATTAAAAACACAAAAAAAGAAGGTAATTGTTATGACAATCAAAGTAGGTATTAATGGATTTGGCCGTATTGGCCGTATTGTTTTCCGTGCTGCTCAAAAACGTTCAGACATTGAAATTGTTGCAATCAACGATTTATTAGATGTTGAATATATGGCTTATATGCTTAAATATGATTCAACTCACGGTCGTTTTGACGGTACAGTTGAAGTTAAAGACGGTAAATTGGTTGTTAACGGTAAAGCAATCCGTGTTACTGCTGAACGCGATCCTGCAAACTTGAAATGGAACGAAGTCGGTGTTGATGTTGTTGCTGAAGCAACTGGTTTATTCTTAACTGACGAAACTGCGCGTAAGCACATCCAAGCTGGCGCTAAAAAAGTTGTTTTAACGGGTCCTTCAAAAGATAGCACACCAATGTTTGTTATCGGTGTTAATGATAAAGATTATGCAGGTCAAGATATCGTTTCTAACGCATCATGTACTACTAACTGTTTAGCGCCTTTAGCTAAAGTTATCAACGACAACTTTGGTATTGTTGAAGCGTTAATGACTACTGTTCACGCAACCACAGCAACTCAAAAAACTGTTGATGGTCCATCTCATAAAGATTGGCGTGGTGGTCGTGGTGCTGCTCAAAACATCATCCCTTCATCAACTGGTGCTGCTAAAGCAGTAGGTAAAGTTATTCCTGAATTAAATGGTAAATTGACAGGTATGGCTTTCCGTGTTCCTACTCCAGACGTTTCTGTTGTTGACTTAACAGCTCGTTTAGCAAAACCTGCTAAATACGAAGATATCTGTAAAGCAATCAAAGCAGCTGCTGAAGGCCCGATGAAAGGCGTTCTTGGCTATACTGAAGATGATGTTGTTTCTACCGATTTCTTAGGTGAAGTTTGTACATCTGTATTTGATGCTAAAGCTGGTATCCAATTAAGCGATAACTTTGTGAAACTTGTTTCTTGGTATGACAACGAAGTGGGTTATTCAAACAAAGTATTAGACTTAATTGCTGTTATTTCTAAAAAATAATTAGCATTTAGCTTTGTTTAAAGGCGGCCTTAGGGTCGCTTTTTTTATTCATTAAATTGAGTAATTTTAGAATATAAAAAACGCCCATTTGCGAATGGGCGTTGCTGTATGGAAATGAATTTTTAAAGCTTCAGTTATTAGATAACAACAACTTCAGCAGCGGCTGGTCCACGAGGGCTATCTTGGATAGCGAATTCAACTTGTTGCCCTTCAGCTAAGGTTTTGAAACCGTCACCTGAAATAGCAGAAAAATGAACGAATACATCTTTGCTTCCATCAGCAGGGGTAATAAAACCAAAACCTTTACTTTCATTAAACCATTTCACTTGGCCTGTTTTCTTATTCATTTACTAGACATCCTAACAATAATTAATAATTAGCCTTTCGGCTCGTATGGGTATTAACATTGTATCAATTATGTAGCTCAAAACTATAATCATGTATTCAAGATTACATTAATTAAGGTGAATCGTTTCCGTAATTTTTTACTTTGTTGTTTACCCATTGCTATTACCGCATAAATTATAATCGAAAGCAAGATGTTAATAATAATTTTTTTTTACTTAGAATGCAGTTTTTCTTAAATTTTTAGATAGTCATTTATTAATTAATAAAAAGTAAATTGTTGTGTAATTGAATCTTTTAAATTATTTCGAAAGTCGATATATTAGAGGCTGTTGATTTTTTGTATTAATCATAATCCTCCTTTGCATTTTTAGCCACATCATACAATATGCTAACCCGACTATGCTGATATAATTTAACTTATCTGTACCTTGATAATGAAAGATCAACAGCTTTTATACAAAATAAAAAGCCATAAATGGTATTTATGGCTTTGTTTAAGTTTTTTTGTTACTTAATTTTATTTGTTTTTGGCTCGTTCAAATGATTCAATAATTTCTTTACGAGCTGCCTCAGCGTTATCCCAACCGTCAACTTTAACCCATTTACCTTTTTCTAATGCTTTGTATTGTTCAAAAAAGTGTTTGATTTGTGATTTAAGTAATTCAGGTAAATCATTAACGTCTTTAATATGATCGTATTCTTTTGATAGTTTGCTGTGAGGCACTGCAACTAGTTTTGCATCTTGGCCAGCTTCGTCAGTCATTTTTAATACACCAACAGGGCGGCAACGAATAACAGAGCCCGGTTGTAGTGGGTATGGTGTTGGGACTAATACATCAACTGGATCACCATCTAATGATAATGTGTGATTAATATAACCATAGTTACATGGATAAAACATTGCTGTTGCCATAAAACGGTCAACAAATACTGCACCAGTGTCTTTATCGACTTCATATTTTATTGGATCAGCATTAGCTGGAATTTCTATCACAACGTAAATATCATCTGGTAATTCTTTACCTGCTGGTACATTTAAAAGTCCCATTTTTGTATCCTCTATCTAAGTTTATATAGTGTTTGTTAATAACAATAAGCGCACATTATAAAGATTATTCTGTATCGCTCAATTCTTTTAAATATTGAAAAATTTGCCTTGCCGATTTGACGGGTTTATTGGCTTCTTGCTCTTTTTTAGCTAAGCGAGCTAAAGTGCGCAGTTGCTGGCGATCAGCTGTTGGGTATAAGTCCATAATGGTTTCAGCATCGCCAGTTGCGATCAGGTCATCGCGTAGCTTTTCGAGTTTGTGAAATAGGGCAATTTGTTGATTGTGGCGATTTTTGAGCTTATCAAGCGCTTGGCTAATAGGTTCAATATCTCGGCTACGTAAAAGCTTGCCAATATATTGAATTTGTCTGCGATACCCTTCTTTTTTTATCTTTTGCGCAAGTTCAATGGCATAAATAAGATCTTCATCCAGAGGGATTTTTTCTAGTTCGTTTCTGCTTAAATTGACAAGCTCAATACCTAATTTTTTGAGGGCTTCGGCATCGCGTTTGATTTCACTTTTGCTAACGTAAATGATTTCCTCGTCTTCATTGTCAATAGCAAAGTTTGGTTCTAGATTTGTCTCTTGATTGTGATTCATGTTATTTCTTTTGTTAACTAATATTCAATTCTGGCTTATTATAACTTATCACTAGCAGAATTGTAGAAAATAATAAAATGAGTATTGAACAGATTAAAAAAGAAGCCTTAAACCAAAAAGAACATTTATCAACAATTGTCGCTAATGCTATTAATCAAGCAAAGTCACGTGTTGATGCTGTTGAGGTATCGATAAATCAATCAACGGGTATTAGTGTAAGTACGCGTCGTGGCGAAACTGAAAATGTTGAGTTTAATAGTGATGGTGCGCTATCAATAACTGTTTATCAAAATCAAAGTAAAGGCAGTGCATCAACTAATGACTTATCCGAACAGGCTATTTTGCAGACTGTGGATATGGCAATTAATATTATGCAATATACCTCACCCGATCCTTGCTCTGGTTTGGGCGATGCAAGCCAAATGGCATTTAATCCACCCGATTTAGATTTATTTTACCCAAGTGATTTGAATGTTGATAATGCTATTGAGCAGGCCAAACAAGCCGAGTTAACCGCGCTCAATCATTCAAAATTAATTAATACTGATGGCGGTTATTTTAGTAGTCGCTATGGTGTTTATGTGTATGGCAATAGTTTAGGAATGTTACAAGGTTATTGCGCAAGTTCACATTCACTTTCATGCTCTGTTATTGCTGAACAAGCAGGGCAGATGGAAAGTAATTATGCTTATACTTCATCACGCGATTTTAGTGAGTTAAAATCAGCAAATTGGGTTGGTAGGCAGGCGGCCGACAGAGCGATTTCACATTTAGGCGCTAAACAAATCGCAACAATGCAAGCGCCAGTGCTATTTAGTGCCGAAGTTGCCGTTGGGCTAATTAGGCATTTAGTAGGCGCCATAAGTGGCGGTGCAATCTATCGGAAATCTTCGTTTTTATTAAATAGTGTTGGGCAAGCTGTCTTTCCTAAGTGGCTAACCATTTATGAAGATCCTCATATTCTAAAAGGCGTTGGGTCGTCACCTTTTGATAATGAAGGTACCAAAACAGTTCAACGTAATATTGTTGAACAAGGCGTGTTGCAAACTTATTTGTTAGGTAACTATTCTGCGCGTAAATTGGGCTTAACATCGACTGGGCATGCAGGTGGAATTCATAATTGGTTTGTATCACCAAGCCAAAATAATGCGGGTTTTGATGGTATGCTTAAAAAATTGGATAAAGGTCTTGTAGTGACTTCATTAATGGGGCAAGGTGTTAATGGTGTGACAGGCGATTATTCACGCGGAGCCACTGGGTTTTGGGTTGAAAACGGACAAATTCAATATCCGGTTAGCGAAATTACTATTGCTGGCAATCTTAAAGATATGTATAAAAATATTGTGGCAATTGGTAATGATGTCGAAACAAGAACGAATATTCAATGTGGCTCAATTTTGATTGATAATATGAGCATAGCCGGAAAATAAGGATCAGTATGGGCAGATTTTTTCACAGTGCTTTTTTTCAAAAAATAACTTCATGGATGCCTGGATTAAGTAGTTTATTACAGTATAAACGCGAGTATTTTGGTTTTGATATTAAGGCTGGTCTATCGGTTGCCGCTGTTTCATTACCCGTGTCAATTGCTTATGCTGAATTGACTGGCGTTGGTGCTATAGCAGGATTGTATTCGACCATTTTGCCTTTAATTGTGTATGCGCTTTTTGGTTCTTCTAAGCAACTTATTGTTGGGCCTGATACGGCTACTTGTGCTGTGGTTGCGGCTGTTGTATTACCGTTAGCGGCAAATGATCCAATCTTGCGTTGGCAATTAGTTGTGATATTAACAATCATGATTGGTATTTGGTGTATCATTGCAGGAAAGCTACATCTTGGCGCTTTAGCCGACTTACTAAGCCAGCCCATTTTAATTGGTTTGCTTAACGGTATTTCAATCACCATTATGGTTGATCAGTTAGCTAAAACATTGGGCTTTAGTTATGACTATTCTTATTTGATTGAGCGAATTGTGTATTTTCCCTTTAAAATACTACAAATCCATATAGGTACTGCACTGGTTTCATTTTTTACGTTATTAATTTTAATTGTTTTAAAGCGTTTAAAGCCTCAATATCCAGCACCGTTGTTAGCCGTTATTGTGATGACGTTTTTTTCATGGCTGTTTAATTTTGAGTATTTTAATATCCGTATTATTGGTAATGTGAGTAGTGATTTTATTCCTGCTGAATCATGGCTTGATTTTGATAAAGGTTTAATGCGTGATTTAGTTGTCCCTTCACTTAATATTGCCATCATCTGTTTTGTGAGTATGATGATAACTGTACGTAGTTTTGCCTCTAAAAATAACTATGAAACCAATGCTGATGTCGAATTTAAAGCGTTAGGTATTGCCAATATTGTAGCAGGATTATCTCAAGGTTTTGTGGTTAGTGGCACTTCATCAAGAACTGCTGTGAATGATGCTAATGGGGGAAAAACTCAGCTCGTTTCGATTATTGCTGCAATGTTAATTGGTATAGTTGTGTTGTTTTTTCTTTCTCCTTTGCAATTTATTCCAACTTGCGTATTAGGGGTGATTTTAATTTATTCTTCAATTTCATTAATCAATTTTCAAACGATCATCCGCTTTTTTAAATTTGATCGAGATGCGTTTTATTTAAGTTTGACAACACTTGTGTCAGTACTGGTTATTGGTATTATTCCTGGTATGGCGTTAGCAGTGTTATTAGGGCTATTTTTGT
Source organism: Gilliamella sp. X-46 (assembly GCF_057063525.1). Taxonomy (NCBI): domain Bacteria; kingdom Pseudomonadati; phylum Pseudomonadota; class Gammaproteobacteria; order Orbales; family Orbaceae; genus Gilliamella; species Gilliamella sp. X-46. The sequence continues at coordinate 6,856 of NZ_JBXSQH010000010.1, forward strand.
TTTTACGTCGTGTATTTAGGCCAAACGATCAATTACTAGGCGTTGATGAAAGTGGTCGAATTCATTCAATAAGCCAAGATGTAAAACCACTCAATAATACGATGATTTATCGATTTAATTCTCCATTGACGTATTTCAATATTGCGTATTTTAAACGAAGAATTATTAGTTATGTTGACGAAGCTCAAGAACCTATAAACTATGTGATTGTTGATGCGATTCCTTGTTTTACTTATAAAGACGTTAGTGTGTTGTCGGGAATTGATGAATTGGTGAAGTCTTTAAAAGTAAGAAACATTATTCTAATTTTATCTGGTCGACGTAAAACGCTCAAAAACTGGTTTAAAAAAATGAATATTAAGCTTGATGAGGAATATATTGAGTTTGCTTATGATCTTTATTTTGCGGTTAGATTGGTTCAAAGTAAGGAGCATATGGATAATAAGATTAACGATGAATATGATCAGTTATCATAATGGTGATTTAATATGGAAGATTTGTTTTTTTTTATTTATCTAAATATCCCTTCATTTCGATAGATAAACCAATATTAATATAGACAATGCCCTACAAATTTAAGTAGAATACTAGATCTTTCAAATGAAGCATTTTAGTAAACAATTTTAGAGGTAAAAATGGCACGTGTAACTGTTCAAGATGCAGTAGAAAAAATTGGTAATCGCTTTGATCTCGTTATTGTAGCAGCAAGACGCGCTCGTCAACTACAAGTTGAAAATAAATCACCACTGGTTCCGGAAGAAAACGACAAAGAAACCGTTGTTGCTTTGCGTGAAATTGAAGAAGGTCTTGTCAATAAGCAAATTCTTGATGTTGCCGATTTCCAAGCACGCCAAGATGAAGAAGCTGAAGTGCGTGCAACGCTTCATGAGTCGATTCTTCTCGAAAACACGCCATCGTACGAATAAGCTTAGCTTGACTGGAATTGCTTATGCAATATTTTGATAGCTTAAAAGAGCTTGTAGCATCCTATCTTCCTCTTAAACAAGTCGAATTGATACAAGATGCTTATCTTTTTGCTAAAAATGCTCATGAAGGGCAATTCCGATGTAGTGGTGAACCTTATATAACTCACCCTGTTGCAGTGGCAACAAATTTAGCTGAGATGCGGCTTGATTATGAGACCATTATTGCCGCACTTTTACATGACACTATTGAAGATACTCCAGTCACTTTTCAAGATATTACAAACAAATTTGGTAATCATGTCGCTGTTTTAGTAGAAGGTGTCTCTAAACTTGATAAATTAAAATTCCGTAACAGGCAAGAGGCGCAAGCTGAAAATTTTCGGAAAATGGTTCTTGCCATGACCGAAGATGTGCGCGTGATTTTAATTAAACTTGCCGATCGTACTCATAATATGCGCACACTGTCGGCTTTAAGACCTGACAAACGTCGCCGCATTGCTAAAGAAACCCTCGAAATTTATGCCCCTTTGGCTCATCGTTTAGGCATTCATCATATAAAAACTGAACTTGAGATTTTGGGCTTTACAGCAATGCATCCCAATCGTGCTAAAGTAATTGAAAAAGTGATTAAAACAGCACGTAATACCCGAAAAGAACTTATTCAACAGATTTTGTCTGAAATAAAGCAGCGATTACTTGATGCAAATATTGATGCCAATGTCACAGGTATCGAAAAAAATATTTATGTGATTTATCAAAAGATGAAACTGCGTGAGCAGCAGTTTCATTCCATTATGGATATTTACACTTTTAGAATTGTGGTTAAAGATGTTGATACTTGTTATCGTGCGCTTGGGCTGGTGCATAATTTATATAAACCTCGACTTAATCGCTTTAAAGACTATATAGCGATTCCTAAGGCAAATGGGTATCAGTCATTACATTCATCATTAATTGGACCACATGGCACACCAGTTGAAGTGCAAATTCGTACTGAAGATATGGATCAAATGGCAGAAATGGGTGTTGCTGCGCATTGGGTATACAACGAAACTGACGAATTAAACAATACTACAACGCAAATTAAAGCACAGCGCTGGATGCAAAGCTTGCTAGAACTACAACAAAGTGTAGGGAATTCTTTTGAATTTATCGAAAACGTAAAATCAGACTTATTTCCTAAAGAGATTTATGTTTTTACCCCTAAAGGACGTATTGTTCAGTTGCCTGAAGGGGCGACTGCAGTTGATCTTGCTTATGCGGTTCATTCGGACATTGGTTATCAATGTATTGGTGCGATAGTTGATCGTAAACCTTATCCACTATCACAGCCCTTAAGCAGTGGTCAGACGGTTGAAATTATTACCTCACCAGAAGGGCGACCTAATGCTAATTGGTTAAATTTTGTAGTGAGTGCTAAAGCAAAATTGCGTATTCGTCATGCGCTTAAAACACTTAAACGTGATGATGCTGTTGAATTAGGTCGGCGTTTACTTAATCTTTCGTTAGTTAAATCTGGCGGTATTAATGGGCTATCATCGAGTCAAAAAGCTCGAGTAGTTGAATTAGCACAATTGCCCACTTTTGATGACGTCTTAGCCGAAATTGGGCTAGGCAATATTATGAGTCATTTTATTGCAAAAGGTTTAGAACATAAATCGCTATTGGCAAATAAAGCAGAGCCAAACAAAACACTTGTTATTACTGGCAGTGAAGGCGTTTTGGTTACGTTTTCTAAGTGCTGTCATCCTATCCCCAACGACCCCATTGTTGGGCATGTTAGCCCTGAAAAAGGACTGACAGTGCATCATGAATCTTGCCGAAATATTACGGGGTATCAACATAACCCGGAAAAATATATTTCGCTTAAATGGGCACCTGATATTTCTCAACGCTTTGTTGCCGAAATTTGGGTTGATATTTTAAATACGCAAGGCTCTTTAGCTGATATTCTTTCAATTATTAATGATGAAAATACCCATTTGCAATGGCTAAATACTGAAGAAAAAGATAGGCAAATTTATACTATTATCTTGCAGATAGAAGTAAAAAATACTCAGCAACTTAATGAATTAATTCGCAAAATATCACTTCAGCCTGATGTAGTAAGTGTTGTACGAAATATAAATTAGTCATTATGATAAATCGCTTTCTAGACCATTTGCCGTTAATAAAATTAACGGGGATTGGGGCAAGTTTAGAAAAAAAATTCAATACATTAGGGATTTATACCGCCAAAGATTTGCTATTGCATTTCCCTTTGCGTTATGAAGATCGCACTTCTTCTTGTGCTATTGGTGATGCTGTTATCGGTGAATTTACGACAATAGAAGGTGTGATTGTCAAAAGCGAAGTGACATTTAGCCGTCGGCAAATGCTCGTTTGCTATGTTCAAGACCATTCAGGCATTGCTTTATTACGATTTATGCATTTTACTGCGGGCATGAAAGCTTCGTTAATAAAAGGAAAATGGGTCAGTGCTTATGGTGAAATAAAACGCGGAAAAAACCACCTTGAAATTATTCATCCTCAATTTAAACTTAAAACCAATCAGAATGATAAAAGCGTCACTTTAGATGATGATGAAGAAAAATATACGCCTATTTATTCAACCACCTATGGATTATCTCAAACAGTGATTCGACGGTCGATTATGACGGCGTTATTGTTTTTGAAAAACAATCCTCCAGAGGAAATTTTACCACCACAACTAGCTTGTCGTTTTTTGTCCGCATTAGAGTGTTTAAATACTATTCATAATCCACCGATTGATACTCAAATTGCGCAGTTAGAATCGGGCGAACACCCTGCGATTAAACGATTTATCTTTGAAGAATTGATTGCGTACCATTTGAGTATGTTGATGATAAAAAAACATAACCAAAACCAGCAATCGCATCAGTTTCTTCCAAATCAAAGCTTGATTAAGCCGTTTTTATCATCATTGCCTTTTACGCCAACTCGCGCTCAACAACGAGTTGTGCAAGATATTTATCAAGATATGACCAAATCTGTGCCCATGATGCGATTAGTTCAAGGTGATGTGGGCTCTGGTAAAACGTTAGTTGCTGCATTAGCCGCATTAAATGCGATTGAAAACGGTAACCAAGTGGTCTTAATGGCGCCGACTGAAATATTAGCAGAACAGCATTATCACAATTTTAAACAATGGTTTGATCCTCTTGGTATTTCTGTTGATTGGTTATCTGGGAGTTTAACTGCCAAAAATAAGCGGCAGCGTTATGAGCGTATTTTAAATGGTGAAATTACCATGTTAATTGGAACGCACGCGGTATTTGTTGATAAAGTGCAATTTAATTCATTAGGTTTGGTGATTATTGATGAGCAGCATCGTTTTGGTGTTAATCAGCGCTTAAGTCTTTGGGAAAAAGGAATTAAAGATCATCTTTATCCACATCAATTAATTATGACTGCAACACCTATTCCCAGAACATTAGCCATGACAGTTTATGCCGATCTCGATATTTCAATTATTGATGAATTACCACCGGGACGAACGCCTATTACTACAGTTGTTATACCTAATACTCGCCGAGATGAGATCATTGAACGTGTAAATCAAGCCTGTTTAGACAATCGCCAAGTATATTGGGTGTGTACTTTGGTTGAAGAGTCCGAAACGCTTGATGCGCAAGCGGCTGAAATGTTGGTTGCTGAATTACAAGCGCGCTTACCTCATTTAAGCATTGCGTTAGTGCATGGCAAAATGAAATCTGATTTAAAACAATCAGTCATGCAAGACTTTAAATCTGGAAAAATTCAACTGCTTGTTGCCACAACGGTCATTGAGGTCGGTGTTGATGTACCTAATGCTAGCTTAATGATTATCGAAAATGCAGAACGGTTAGGTTTAGCCCAATTGCATCAGTTGCGTGGACGGGTTGGACGTGGTTCGGCGGTGTCTCATTGTGTGTTGATGTATCAAGCGCCTTTAAGCAAAATAGCCCAAGCACGCATGAAGGTTATGCGTGAAAGTAATGATGGCTTTGTTATTGCCCAAAAAGATCTTGAACTTCGAGGTGGTGGTGAAATATTAGGGACACGACAAATGGGAATGGCTAATTTTAAGGTGGTAGATCTGATTCGCGACCAGCATTTGATTAGCGAAGTACAGCAAGCCTCTTATGATATCCAAAAAAACTACCCACAAAGCGCAGTGCAATTAGTTGATTGTTGGCTGCCAAATCGTGAAAAATATATTAATGCGTAAGCTTTAGATAGGTTGATTTGACAAGATGTTTTGATATTGTTATCAATCCAACTCATTGTTATAAAACAGTTAATTGCGCAATTGATGTATGGTTTTAGTCTTGAATTTTTAACTTTATAAGTTTACCCATTTTTATATCTGTTTGGTTAGACATGATTATTTGCGCTTTGCACTGTTATGGCTATCGTGTAATATAGATAGCATCATAAAAAATGAAAAAAATTGCGAATATTGTATGAAATCAACGATAAAATCACTCTCTATCTTTTTTGTTACTTTGGCATTAGTGGGATGTGGATTAAAGGGCCCGCTTTATCAGCCAGTTGAAAAGGCACAAACGCAACAAACCAAACTAACAAAAACTGCTCCAATTCAATCTGATATATTGATTAAAACTGCATAATGGAATAAAGCGATGGATTTTTTAAATTATCAACATGATCATTTATTTGCCAATCAAATAGCGATAGCTGATCTTGCTAAGCAGTATGGTACGCCGTTATATGTTTATTCGGCCGATCATATAAGTAAACAGTTTTTAGCCTATGAACAGGCTTTGACCAATAATAAGCATTTGGTTTGTTATGCGGTTAAAGCTAATAGTAATTTAGCTGTTTTAAATTTACTGGTAAAACTGGGCGCTGGTTTTGATATTGTTTCACAAGGTGAGTTAGAGCGAGTATTAAAAGCGGGTGCCGATCCTAAAAAAATCGTTTTTTCTGGTGTTGCTAAATCAATCGTTGAAATTGAACGTGCGCTTGAAGTTGGCATTAAATGCTTCAATGTTGAATCTGAAGCCGAATTGGATCGAATTGATGAAGTTGCCAAACGATTAAATAAAACAGCACCGATTTCATTAAGAATCAATCCCGATGTAGACGCTAAAACACATCCTTATATCTCAACAGGTCTACGCGAAAATAAATTTGGGATTAGCTATGAGTTAGCGTTAGATGTTTACCGAAAGGCACGATCATTGGTTAATATTAATATTGTTGGTATTGATTGTCATATTGGTTCACAGCTAACTCAACTATCGCCATTTCTTGATGCTGCCGATCGCATACTCGCCTTAGTGGATAAACTACAATCGGATAATATTGTTATTGAACATATCGATTTAGGCGGTGGTTTAGGCGTGTGCTATGATAACGAGCAACCACCAACAGCATCACAACTTGTGACTGAGTTAAAAAATAAATTAGCTAATTATCCCGATATTGAAATTTTGTTTGAGCCCGGACGATCTATTGTTGCCAATTCAGGTGTGTTAATTACTAAAGTAGAATATACCAAACACCAAGATGATAACCATTTTGCGATTGTTGATGCGGGGATGAATGACTTGATCCGTCCAGCACTTTACGATGCTTGGATGAACATATTGCCCGAAAAACAACCACAAGCTGGCGATGAATCTTTTGTATACAATGTTGTTGGGCCAATATGTGAATCAAGCGATGTACTGGCTTATCAGCGCCAGCTTTCGGTTAAGCAAGATGATTTGTTGGTCATTTGTAGCGCTGGTGCTTATGGCTTTAGTATGGCATCGAATTACAACAGCCATCCAAGGCCTGCTGAAGTGATGCTCATTGATGAACAACAACATAAATTAATCCGTGAGCGTGAATCTTTCGAAGATTTATGGCGCGGTGAAGTGGTTTTATAATCTTGATAAATTGTATCGAAATGCTTAATGATAATCGCATTTCCGATTTAAGTGGATGCTGGTTAATATTCAAAGCTAAACACTAGAAAAAAAGAAAATAAATAATAACCTGTTACAGTAGAAGGTAAATTAACGATGAACTTTTCAAAAATGCATGGACTCGGAAATGATTTTATGGTTATTGATGCCGTGACGCAAAATGTTCATCTTTCGACAGAAATGATTAAACGTATGGCAGATAGGTATACGGGTGTTGGATTTGATCAGCTCCTTATTGTTGAACCGCCTTATGTGCCAGAGAGTGATTTTCATTATCGTATCTTTAATTCCGATGGTTCTGAGGTTGAGCAATGTGGTAATGGGGCTCGTTGTTTTGCGCGTTTTGTTCGTTTAAAAGGCCTGAGTCGAAAACGCGTATTAAAAGTTAGCACCATGAAAGGTAATATTGTTTTAACTATCAATGACGATGATACAGTACGTGTGAATATGGGGGAGCCTATATTTGAACCCAATAAAATTCCTTTCAAGGCTATTAAAGAAGAAAAAACTTATATCATTCGCGCACAAGAACAGACCGTATTATGTGGTGTTGCATCTATGGGCAATCCTCACTGTGTGATTCAAGTTGATAATATTGTAACGGCAGAAGTTGCAACGCTTGGTCCACTATTAGAACAACATGAACGTTTTCCTGAACGTGCCAATATTGGGTTTATGCATATTATTGATCGTGATAATATTAACTTACGGGTATTTGAACGAGGAGTTGGCGAAACACAAGCTTGTGGTACAGGTGCCTGTGCAGCGGTTGCAGTTGGCATCAATCAAGGGTTATTAAACCAACGTGTTAATGTTAATTTGCCTGGAGGTAAATTATTGATTGAATGGAAAGGTGGTAATCAACCTCTTTATATGACGGGACCGGCTACACATGTGTATGATGGTTTTATTGCGACTTAACTTTAATATCATCACCAATAAATGTTAGCATTTGTTGATAAAAAATTATAAAGCAAAAATCGGTCAGGAAAGGTATTGATTTTATTGAAGTTTTTATTTGTGTTTTCAACGCATTAATCAAACCCAAAAAGTAGTAGTAACATAATACGATAATAAAGTAGACGTTAATATGGTTGGTAAAAATACACGAAACTTAAGAGCAAAAAAAGCTCGACAACAGTCTTCATCAGTAAAATTAAATGACGAAGTTGTAAGTCAATATCTTATTGATAATCCTGATTTTTTTATGCGAAATGCACGGCATGTTGAGAGTATGCGAGTGCCTCATCCTGTGAGAGGGATTATTTCGTTACCTGAATGGAATATGGCTCGTCAGCGCAACAAAATTAATCAATTAGAATGCGAAATCTCATTATTGATGGAACATGCCAGCGCTAACGAGTTGTTGTTTAGCCAACTGATGGATTTACAAATTGAATTGATTAAAGCGCAGGATCTCAATCAATTGATTGTATTATTAAATACATGGGCAAAATCGTTAGGGCTTAGCGGTGCTTATTTATATCTCTTTGACGACAAATGGCTGCTTAGTGCACCGTCAAATTACCATCACTTAGCTTTAAATTCATCACAATTTGATTTTATTCGTGTTAGACATTTACAGTATAGTCAACAATATTTAGGTACATTAAATTCAACGGAGCTTGATTTTTTATTACCTGAACATGGTTATGTAGGGTCGGTGGCTTTATCTTTATTGGGGCAATTTGGTGATTTGGGGCTGTTAATGTTTACTAGCGCTAATCCAGAACATTATCAAGCTGGACAAGGTACATTGTTACTTGAAAAAACGAGTGAAATTTTACCTATTTTAATTAGCCGATGGATTATGCGAAAAAAATAAGGAAATGTCATGGTTCAGGCTAACGAAATTGATCATACTATCTTAACTCTACCTGTTGATCAGTTTTTAAATTATCTAAAATCAGAAAAACAACTCAGTTTAAATACTCAAATCAATTATCGACGCCAGCTTTATGCACTTATTTCATTGGCAAAAGAGATTGAAATTTCAACGTGGCAAGATCTAGATTCATCGGCAGTAAGAGTGTTAATTAGTCGTAGTAAGCAAACAGGATTACAAGCAAGAAGTTTATCATTAAGGCTATCGGCTTTGCGTAGTTTTTGTGATTGGATGGTAAAAAATTCGCTTCTTACCGCTAACCCAGCTCGAGGAGTATTAAATCCAAAATTAGGTCAGCATCTGCCTAAAAATATTGATATTGATGAAATTAATCAGTTGCTTGATATTAATTATAACGATCCACTTTCAGTCCGTGATAGAGCAATGCTTGAAGTCATGTATGGGTCGGGGTTGCGTCTTTCTGAATTAGTTAGTCTTGATTGTCGGGAATTAAATCTCACCGATGGCGAAATTCGCGTAATGGGTAAGGGCAATAAAGAACGAAAACTGCCATTAGGTCGAGAATCTATTAAATGGATTAAACATTGGCTGTCAATGCGGAATTGTTTTGCTCCGCAAGACGACGCCTTGTTTATTTCAAAGTTAGGCAGACGAATTTCTCCACGTAATGTTGAAAAAAGATTTGCACAATGGGGCGTTAAACAAGGTTTAAGCAGTCATGTTCATCCTCATAAACTACGCCATTCATTTGCCACACATATGCTTGAATCAAGTCGAGATTTGCGTGCAGTCCAAGAGTTGCTAGGTCACGCTGATTTATCAACAACTCAAGTTTATACTCATTTGGATTTCTCACATCTATCTGAAGTTTATGATTCAGCACATCCAAGAGCAAAAAGAGGAAAATAACGATGCACTTTTATCGATCTATTAATACGATTAAAGCATTAACTTTCGATCTTGATGATACGTTATACGATAACAGCATGATCGTTGAAAAAGCAGAAGAAGAAATGGTCAAAACGCTTCAAGGTTATGAACAATTACGCACGCTAACGATATCAGCATATTTTGCTGAAAAGCACGCCGTGCTTGTGTCTAATCCCGAAATTTATCACGATGTGATTGTTTGGCGAATTCAAACTATCAAATCGTTGTTAAGTAAAACTAATATACCAGTGCAAAAATTTGCAGATGTAATCGATGAATCAATTGCTTGTTTCAATTTTTGGCGACACAAGATTCAAGTCCCAAAGTCAACTCATACATTATTAAGCAAATTAGCCACCAAATATTCTTTGGCTGTGATCACTAATGGTAATGTTGATATTAACCAAATTGGTCTAGGCGATTATTTTCAATTTTCACTACGTGGTGGTGAACACGGGCGTTCCAAACCCTTTCCTGAGATTTTTGAATTGGCTTGTCACAAACTATCTATTCCATCACACCATATCTTACATGTGGGAGATAATTTATTGACGGATGTTAATGGTGCCATCAATAATGGCTTTTTAGCTTGCTTTATTAATATTTATGAGCGTGATATTTTACAGCTTGATGATGCAAGGTGTATACCTCACGTCGAAATAACTCAATTGCCAGAATTAGATAATCTGTTATAATTTTACCTTTATCCGCATAAACAAATAGTAAACTAAAGTAAAGATAAGTTAAGTTTTGTTGAGCTTTGGGGGTATGCTGCGCTCGATGGCTTTGTTCTTACCTTTATATTCTATTTGATCACGGTCAACAAAAAACATCTCGGGATATGATGAAAATATTAACATTTTCAATATTAATGCTTGTTAGCATTTTTTATTATTAAAATAGGTTTGAATATAATGGAAATGAATAAATCATTATTAAAGGACCTGAATGCAGAACAACAAAATGCTGCCACCACTGATAACCAATACACCATTGTTCTTGCCGGTGCAGGAAGTGGTAAAACTCGCGTTTTAGTTCATCGTATTGCTTGGCTTTGTCTTGAAAAGCATTATTCGCCGGGTTCTATTTTTGCCGTTACATTTACCAATAAAGCCGCGGCAGAAATGCAAGAACGTATTCAAGCATTAGTCGGTGAAGGTTATTTTAATGGTATGTGGGTGGGTACCTTCCATGGGTTGACTCATCGGTTATTACGTATGTTTTCAGAGCAGGCTAAATTGCCGCCTAATTTTCAACTGATTGATACCGAAGACCAAGTTCGGCTTATCAAGCGGATTTTTCGTGAACTAAAGATTGATGAAAAACAATGGTCAGCTAAACAGTGTGCTGCTTTTATTTCTGCTCAAAAAGAAAAAGGACTTCGTGCGGATGATATTGTTCCTGAAGATCCTAAACAAGTCATGTGGCAAACGATTTATCATGACTACCAAGTTATTTGTGATAAACTCGGTTACCTTGATTTTTCAGAATTAATTCTAAGAACTTATGAACTACTTTGTCGAGACGAAGAAGTATTGAAGTATTGTCATCATCGTTTTTGTAATATTTTAATTGATGAATTTCAAGATACCAATAAGATCCAGTATCGCTTGTTACAAAAGCTAACTGGCAATACCGCTAATGTGATGATTGTGGGGGATGATGACCAATCTATCTATAGTTGGCGTGGTGCCAATGCAGATAACCTTCAATTATTTATCAATGATTACCCTGAAACTGAAATTATTAGATTAGAGCAAAATTATCGTTCAACGAGTAATATTTTAGACGCAGCAAATAAGTTGATAGCGCAAAATACCAAGCGGTTGGGTAAAAACTTATGGACAGAAAGTGGCGATGGCGAACAGATTTTGCTTTATGTTGGCTATAATGATGTTGATGAAGCAAGGTTTGTTACAAATCAAATAAAAAAACGCCATCAAGAAGGTGACAATTACTCAAGTTGCGCTATTTTGTACCGAAGCAATATACAATCACGCATACTTGAAGATACATTATTACAAGCGGGATTACCTTACCAAATTTATGGCTCTATTCGTTTTTATGAACGGCAAGAAGTTAAATTAGCGCTTGCCTATTTACGACTATTGCATGACCATAATAATGATATGGCTTTTGAAGCAGCAATTAATACGCCAACACGAGGTATCGGTAGTATTACGCTAGATAGAGTTAGATCTGTATCCAAGCAGCATGGCATTTCATTGTGGGATGCTTGTTTAATGCTAATTCAAACCAACGAATTGAGCGAAAGACAATGCTTAAGTTTGAGTCGCTTTTTAGAACTGATGGAATTTATTTTTGATAAAATAGAATCACAACCAATTTACAAACAACTTGATCTTATTATTAAATTATCGGGTATATTGCAGATGTATGAGCAAGAACCCGGTATAAAAGGGCAATCAAGGTTAGAAAATCTTGAAGAATTGGTCTCAGCTGCTGAACAGTTTTATCATTCTAACGAAAATACTGTTATTGAAGATAGTAAAACAGGTAAACCATTAACTATTTTAGAGTCTTTTTTAGCTTATACTTCACTAGAAAGCCGAGATTTAGTTAATGAACAAGATTCCGTACAATTGATGACACTGCATTCAGCTAAAGGGCTTGAATTCGATAATGTGTTTATCGTTGGATTAGAAGACGGCATATTCCCAGATCAGCGTTCAGCGCAAGATTCCGAAAAATTGGAAGAAGAAAGACGTCTTGCATATGTCGGTATCACTCGAGCACGTAAACGCCTAACACTGTCATTAGCAGAGATAAGGCGTCTATATGGTCGTGAAGAGCGTAATTTGCCTTCACGGTTTTTATCCGAATTACCGGTGGATGCATTAAACGAGATCAGCCATCGAGGTGCTATTAAATCGTCTGATCGAAACGAATATCGTGACTATAAAAAAGCTTATCCTAAAAAGGCTCGCCAAATTGATGATGGTTATAAGTTAGGTCGTAAAGTATTACATAATCGTTTTGGTGAAGGAACCATTGTTTGTATCGATGGTGAAGGTGATCATAAGCGAGCTCAAATAGCTTTTGTCAATGAAGGTATTAAATGGCTGGTGGTTAAATTAGCAAATCTTACTTTATTGTAGCTTTTATTCGGTTAGCTTGTATCATGACGTGATCAAACGGGAATTAATGGTTAAATTAATTCCCGTTTTTTGTGTATGCTATTGAGTGGCTTGCTCTACTACTGATTCAGAAAAAATTCGGTCAAATGTTTCGTTAGTTCGATTACAGATCCAATTATCATTAACATAGTCAAAATGATAACCTTGTTTTCGTGTGGCTAGCCAAACCTGCAAAAGTGGTTCTTGAGTATTAACAATGATTTTACTACCGTTGGGAAAACTAACGGTAATAACATTACCATTGGTTTCATAGTCTAAATCGATGTCATATTCATCTGCATAATCATCCAAAAACAGTTCGATTTTATTAAATAACTGATCAGCAAGCGTATGGAATTGTGTGATATTCATAAAGGTATCATCATTCAAATAAATAATAGAGTGATAGTAGCATAAACGGATATACTCTGCCACAGCAAGGTGGCAAGAGTAAAATAGGGTGTGGATCTAATAATTATTTATTAACAAGCGGTAAAGAACAAGCAATAACAAATAACTTATATTGTTCGTTGTCTTGAGTTATCGCTACCCAGCGGTTTGGCATTTCAATGGTATTAACTAATTCGCCATCGCCAAAGTTATTTTTGATTGTTCTTAGTTTACCTTTTGCTAACTCCATTTTGTCACAATTGGCATAATAATCAATTTTGATGGAATTATATGGTGTTTCAGTACCATCATCATTTTTTTGTACTAATTGAGGACTATAATTAGTCACTTCACTAAATACACGAATTCGTTCATTGAAAGGATGCGGTTTGATTGATTGCCTATCTAAAAATGAATAACCAATGATATTATCTTCGTTAGATTTGGAAGTAGGAATAAATTGCTTACCTACTCTTGGATCTTTCAAACTTTCAGCTGCTGTATTTGTTTTAGCATCGGTGTTGTTTTTTTCTTCAACTGCATGAGCAAATGTTACAAAAGAAAAGAGAATTAAGAATAAACTGGCCTTTTTCATTTAAATATTATCTCCATCTTTTGAAGTAGTTTCTGTCGTATTGGTTTGTGGTTGAGATTGTTGTTGCTGTAACTTTTCTTTTTCTGCTTCTTCTTTTTGCTTCTTCTCTTTATATGCTTTAATGCGTTCTTGTTGTTCAGCTTCTTGTTTTTCGATGATTGGTTTTAGATCCGGACGGGCTTCGATAAGGATTTCTTTTTTTAAATCACCTTGGATAGAACAGAAAATACTACTTTGATTATCGGTAACGTCTTCTAAATAAAGTGCTTTATTAATGGTACCAAATCTTGGCGCAACGCCATCAATGGCATAAAGGTCATCTTGCCATTCTGTTACTTTTGCGTTTAGATCATAAATCTTAGCATTTGCGATATAAACATTGGTGTTGTATGGCAACCAGTTAATATTATTTAAAGCGTTTTTAATTTCGTCTTCTTTATTATCAAAAATGAATCCCCAGTACAAATATTGACCAGATAAAGTGGTAGGAATATAGATGCTTTGATAGCCAGTAATTTTTAAACCTCGATACTCCAATGGTTTTTTAAATAGAACTTTGTTTTTATCATTTTTTTGAATAGATTCAACAGGGATATAAGTTACATTATCGGGTGTGGTTGCTAAATCAACGTATTGATTTATTGATTCTTGATGTTTGGCAAGCTGTTCGTAAAACTGATTGTCACATTGAAAAAATGTGTCGATTACGTTATCTGTTTCGTTTTGTGCATTATCCATTTGTGCAAAAGACACACAGGAAACAAATGAGGCACAAACAAGGACAGAAATTTTTTTTAAAAGCATGGCGAATATCCTTTGACCAGTAATTATGCTTATTATTTTGGTGAATCATTGTAAAGTAATGTAAAGGCTAATGTCAATATCAATTAACATTATGTAAATTTTCAATAAAAATCATTAGGTGTCCCTCCTTAAAAGATATGTGAACTAAATTATTGATCGCTTTATTTCGTAAACTAACCTGTCCACCTAACGATAGCGTTTGGTCAATCAAAGGATATTGAAAGCCCGTGATGGTCAATTGTGTCACTTGAGAAAGTGGCATTAGTGAAATAATACGATCTTTTACATTGGTAATTTCTTGATCATACTTGGCAAAAAAGAAATGGCAATAGTTATCGTAAAAAGTGATTCGATATTGATGATAATATTTCATTGCAACAGAAATATTGCCCAAAAAGTGATCGCTAGCACGGCCACAAGCACCATAAACATCAAATTCTGTTATCCCTTTACAAGCTAAGAATAAAATAGCCTTTTCAAAATCAGTCTTATTTTGGTCGGGAGTATGAATGATTTTGGTTTTAGACGGAATTGTTTTGTTAACATGATAACTGTCTAAATCTCCAATAATAAAATCAGGCTCGATTGATAATGCCGACAAATAATTATGATAAGCGCCATCTGTACAAGCGATATAGGTGTACTTTTCTAAATTGCTAAAGTCATACAATGGCGGCTCACCATTGACAAAGAGTAAAGCTTTATTTTGTGACATCGGCTTTCCTTTTTTGATTTACCTGATTGGTTAATTACAAAGCTAACGTATAAGCCATGATAATCGCATCTTCTTGTTTACCGCCGGTTGTTGGGTAATAATTTTTTCTAACCGTTATTTGATTAAACCCAAGCGCATGATATAACTTGATTGCAGGGCTATTTGATTGTCTGACTTCAAGCCAAAGCGTTGAAATAGGGCAGGGCGATTTTATGGTTATTAACCTGTCTATCAAATGGTTGAGCAAAGCCTTTGCTAGCCCCTGTTTTCTAAAATTGGGGTGTATGGCAATATTAAATAGATTTGCTTCATCAGCAACTTGTTGGCAGATGCAAAACCCCACGATTTGGTCATCAATAGCTATTTTAAAATTTAAGTAGCAATCACCTTGGTTTGAAAAGAACGTCTGTTTTGACCAAGGAATGGCGTGACAGATTTGTTCTAATTCAAAAGCTTTTGCTAAATCATGTTCGGTTAGGATGGAAATAGTTTTCATATTGACATAACTGTTGCCAAAGTAGGCGTTTTTGTTGTGGTGTTTTTGCAAGTTGATCTAAGCTAGTGGTTTGAATCGTTAATGGGTTTTGCCAAGATTCTTCAGGCGTTATATCGATAAACCAAATTACCGTTTTAATATCACTGGCAGATACAATAAGTTGAGATGGTGTTAATACTAGCACCTGATCTTGAGTAAGACGGATCGCATTTAATATATCCAGATAGATTTTTTGGGTTGGCTGCTCTTTGGCAACGACAATTAGCCGGATATTATCGCTGATATGGGTAGCGATTTCGCCTTTAAAGACATTTGTGTTGCGCAAAACATATTGCGTTATATTACACTGCTTGAGGTACCAATCTTGTTGTGTCATTATTGACTTACTGTTTTTTATTAGAGATTAAAGATAGTTAATTGTATAATCAACGCATCAATTTATAAAGGTTTTTCATTGAGGAAATATGGCAACATCTGCTTTTACGCCAGCAAGTCAAGTACTTGAACGTCATCAAACATTATTTAACGATAAAAATGTGATCATCGTTGGTGATATTCAAGACAGTTATCCCGCTATCATGTCAGCAAATCAAGTTAAGATTCATTGCACGCAATTTCATACTTATTTGCGTTTAAAAAATAGTGCTCGTGGCAAGAATACTTATTTTTCATTATTGCCAGAAGCAGAACTCTATGCCGGTATGGATACGCTAATTTACTATTGGCCAAAAACAAAAAGCGAAGCGCAGTTTCAACTCTCTTATTTATTGCATAATATGCCAAAAGGCAGTGATATTTTTATCATTGGTGAAAATAGAACAGGTGTAAAAAGCGTGGAAGCTTTATTGAGTGATTTTGGGACAATTCAAAAAATCGATAGTGCAAGGCGTTGTGGCCTATATCATTTTCAGGCGGATAGCCGTTTGGCCTTTGATCTTGATGAGTGGTGGTTAAGTTATCATTTAACTATTGAAAATCAAAATATTGAAATCAAAAGTTTACCCGGTGTTTTTAGCCAAAAAGGGTTAGATACCGGTAGTGAATTACTCTTAAATGCATTGATGGATCGTACTGATATTATTAAAGGTAATGTATTAGATGTGGGGTGTGGTTCAGGCATCTTATCCACGGTGCTAGGTAAATTATATCCTGATATTACATTAACGTTATCTGATGTAAGCAGTGCAGCAATTGAATCAAGTAAAGCCACGTTAAACCGTAATCATGTTAATGCCACAGTTGTAGCGAGTGACGTTTTTTCAAATCTAAATGATAAATATCATCTTATTGTTTCGAATCCACCTTTTCATGACGGTAAACAGACTGATTACACGGCCGTTAATACGTTAATCAAAGAAGCGAAAAAACACCTAAAATTAAATGGCTATTTGTGCATTGTGGCAAATTCATTTTTACCGTATCAAACCATTTTAGATGAAACATTCAAAAGCGTTGAAGTGATTGCCCAAACGACAAAATTTAAGGTTTATCTAGCAAGCCATTAATAAGTGCAGTTTGTTTATTTTGTTTAAAAAAATAGGGCGATGTTATCGCCCTATGTATAAAATTTAAATATTTAAACTTAAACTGATTTCACTATTCTTGATATCATATCTGGATTAAGAGAGAGCTTCTTTTAATGCCTGCATTTCATTATAGGTAAAATCACAGCGCGTAAATTCTTGATCAAGAAGAATAGGAACAGAGTTGCTTTCTCCGACTACGGCCAACACATTACATTTATTTCTAATCCTATCACCTATAATGATTGGTCCACCGTTTGAGTCTTTATTAAAATTGGCTGCATATTTAGCATTTATTCCTTGTGCATTGTTTGCACGATATAAAGCTGTTACTGTTTTACCATAAGAAACTAATTTAACTGGCACAATAACAGGTGTTAATTTTTGCCCGTTAATTTCCTTGATAACTTTTGTCATTTTATGTGTTCTTAAGAAACATCCTAAACTCATCCATGTAACCAACAACAACAAAAGAATAAGACCAGTAGTAGCCACAAATACAGTTCGCATATTCTCAATAGCTAAATCGATTGTTACTAGAGATGGATCATCGGCCGAAGCTATAGTTACAACTTGATAATTTCCTTTTTTCCCTCCAATGAAAGTATAATCACGCTCAATAACTTGTCCTGTATCAGTGGTAATTTTCACTGAACAGTTATCAACCGAACGTTTTGCACGACATGTTCCTTCTACGTCATAGTTAACCACAACTGGATTCCGTGATATTTTATAATCATCAATTAATCCAGGATAATTTCTTATGCCTATAAACACAGCTAACACAAATAAAATTATTGCTGCACTTATTCTTCTTATTTGATGGAATGAGCCTTCTTGCTTTAGTTTCATAACTTTTAAAGGGCGAGTTGGAAATACTTCCACTAATTTATTCGTCAATCCCATTTTATAAATATACTCCTTATTAAAAATAAAATTTCATGTTTAAAGAATAAAATTGTGTTATTAAAGGCTAACCTTTAATAACACAATAAATTAACAAGTTATTACTTTCTTTTATTAATTTGGACAAAATCTTATCATAATATTTATTTTATAGGAATCACTCGCGTTGTTTCAGTAATTTGAAAAACGATATCAAATTAAATAACTCTGGAAAACTGTTGCTGCCTTGCCATTTTTCGCATATAAATATCAAAGCACATGCAAATATTGCGTACCAATAAATGCCCTTTAGGTTGAACTTTAATTATCTTGTCATTTACTGTGACTAATCCATCTTGTTGCAATGGGGCGAGTAATTTTAAGTCTTCAGCAAAATAGTTATCGAACTGGATATGAAATTGTTCTTCTATTGCTTTTTTATCTAAATAAAAGTGGCAAATAAGCTGCTTGATTACATCTCGACGAATGATATCATCTTGATTTAAATTAAATCCTTTCCATAACCCATGACCTTTTTGTTCAACTTGACTTTGATAAGCTCTAAGATCTTTTTGGTTTTGCGCATAACTATCACCTAACATACTAATGGCTGACACACCCAGCCCAAGTAAATCCGCATCTCCTTGCGTTGTGTAACCCTGAAAATTACGGTGTAGCTGATTTTCTTGTTGAGCAATCGCTAATTCATCAGTAGGTTTGGCAAAATGATCCATGCCGATAAATTGATATCCCGCTTCGGTTAGTTTTTGAATACTTGTGTATAAAATCTGTAATTTTTGATTAGCATTAGGTAAATCAGCATCTTTAATTTTACGTTGTGCTGCAAAACGGCTCGGCAAGTGGGCGTAATTAAATACACTTAAACGATCGGGCGAGATATCAATCACTTTGTTGAGCGTTTCGGTAAAACTAGTAACTGTTTGTTTCGGTAAGCCATAAATGAGATCTAAACTAATTGAGTCAAAATTATTTTTGCGAGCTTGATTAATAAGAGAACGTATTAATGTTTCATCTTGCTCGCGATTAATTAGATTTTGAATTTCATGATTAAAATCTTGAATTCCCATGCTTAAACGATTAAATCCAACGTGAGCTAAATGATCAATAGTTTGTGGGGTAATTTCTCGCGGATCGATTTCGATCGAAAGTTCAGCGTTATCGGCAA
Organism: Gilliamella sp. X-46; assembly: GCF_057063525.1. Classification (NCBI taxonomy): domain Bacteria; kingdom Pseudomonadati; phylum Pseudomonadota; class Gammaproteobacteria; order Orbales; family Orbaceae; genus Gilliamella; species Gilliamella sp. X-46. Next base: position 26,228 of record NZ_JBXSQH010000010.1, read on the forward strand.
AATTGAAATGCTTTTTTAGCGAAGTTATTAGTCGAGTGATTTCATCATCAGTTAAAAAAGTCGGCGTACCGCCACCCCAGTGCATTTGGGTTACTGTTCGATTGTTAAACAATTTGGCACGCTTGGCAATTTCAATATCTAAAATATCTAAGTATTTGGTGACTTTTTGCGTTTGGCGAGTAATGAGTTTATTACAACCGCAAAAATAACAAAGCTTATGGCAAAACGGAATATGCACATAAAGCGATAATGGCTTTGTTGTGTAACGTGCTGCTGCCGATAAAAAATCTTGCTCATTAAAATTTTCATTAAATTCAAGTGCAGTAGGGTAAGAGGTATATCTTGGACCAGAATAGTTATATTTTTCAATTAACGCCTGATCCCATAATTGCATATCAGTCATGCTTTTGCTTCCGTTTAGGGCTGTGTTTAATGTTGTTATTTTTGTGAATTTTTAATGGTTGTTTTTGTTGGTTTCTGATTTTTGTTTTAATTTTAATTCGATTAGTTTTATTTAAATATAACAATGTGCAGATTAATAACCCAAAATATAAACTTAACATAATTAATATTGGCATTATGATTCGCTCGCTTTTTAAGTTATTAATAGATTTTATAAAAAATAATAGTTTTTAATTTTAAATTATGAGCAGAAATTAAATGATTAGGATCGTATTTCTGCTTGCATTGAGAAGATACTCATAAGTACTAATGACAGTTGTCTCTTATGAGTTTCGTTTTAATAAACTAACGATATCTTCTTTCTTTTCGTCTTCATCTTCGAAATCATCATCAGTATAACCCAGCTCTTGCATCAACTCATCAATACGATTTAATTTGCTATCAAGATAAGTTTGTTGATCTTTAGTGAGTTTGGCATTTTGCTCGACTAGATCCAGTAACATATCTAATTTTGGATCGTTTTCTAATTGTTCTAATTCTTGTTGTGGCGATAAAACTGTTTTAGCCGGTTTTGGTTGTTTAACGGGTTTTATTGCATTGCTAGCACTTTCAACAACTAATGAAATCGGTTTTTTACTGCCAATGCGTGGATCTTTGCTTTTGCTTGTCGAATTTTTATTTTTGTTATTATCTTGATTATTAAAGCGAGAGCCACTTGGTAAGCCTTTGTGCTTACGTTTGCGCTTTAGCTCACGAGACTCTTCATTAATCTCTTGACGGCTTTTTTTAGTTTTTTGTTTCGATTTATTCTTTAACATACAATCTCTGTTTAATATTAGGGTTAATCATTTAACCAGCGTATTTTATCAGTAAGTCTTAAATATAGCTATGATGAAGCAGCCATGCTAATTTAAGATTGTAAAAAAAGAGATTTATGTATAATCTGAGCCCAATAAATTTGTCAGATCGAATTAGAGAACAAAATAAAATGAAAAATCATTTGAGCCCTTATATGCAATTTAACCGTCAAGAATGGGCAAGTTTGCGTAATGCTGTACCGATGACGTTAACCCCTGACGAGTTAACTTCTTTACAAGGCATTAATGAAGACTTATCGATGGATGAAGTCAGTGACATCTATTTACCTTTATCAAGGTTACTTAATTATTATATTAGTAATAGCTTTAGCCGGCAGGCGGTACTTTCTAAGTTTTTAGGCAAAAGTCACAAAATCCCTTATATTATCGGTATTGCCGGTAGCGTTGCAGTAGGCAAAAGCACAACAGCAAGGGTATTGCAGGCATTGTTAACGCGTTGGCCAGAGCATCGTAAAGTAGCTTTAGTGACAACCGATGGATTTTTATACCCCAATAAATGCCTTGAAGAACGTGGAATAATGAACAAAAAAGGCTTTCCACAATCATATGATATTAAAAAACTGATCAATTTTGTTGCGGATATAAAGTCAGGACAAGCTAACGTTAAAGCACCGGTGTATTCTCATCTGGTTTATGATATTGTCGAAGGTGAAGAAATGGTGATTGATAGTCCAGATATTTTGATTCTTGAAGGATTAAATGTACTACAAAGCACCTTGAATTATCCGCAAGCAAATAACCGTGTTTTTGTTTCTGATTATGTCGATTTTTCCATTTATGTTGATGCCGAGGTTTCGTTATTACATGATTGGTATGTGAACCGCTTTTTAAAATTTAGAGCTGGTGCATTTAGTGATCCCAACTCTTACTTTAACCACTACTCAAAACTGCCAGAACAAGAGGCCGTCAACATTGCTAATCGCCTTTGGCATGAAATTAATGAATTAAATTTGGTTGAAAACATCTTACCTACAAGAGAAAGGGCGAGTTTAATCCTGACTAAAGGTAAAGATCATAAAGTGGATTTGGTTCAGTTAAGAAAATAAGGTAAAGGGGGGATTGATATGAAGTCAGTAATTCAAGTAATAACTAAAGTAACCATTATTACTTTTGTGGGTTTATTTTCGCTTGGCGCTTATGCTTCAGAACATTCTGAAGGATTAACGTGTGAAAGCAAAAAACAAAATATTGAATCACAGATTGATTATGCTAAAAAAAATAATAACTCTCATCAAGTTCAAGGGCTTGAAAAGGCATTACATGATGTCAATAATTATTGTTCAAATGATAAGTTAGAAGAAAAATATAATAAAAAAATTCAAGAAAAGACAGATAAAGTTGTCAAAAGAACCCAAGAATTAAATCAGGCAAAAACAAAAGGTGATGAACACAAAATTGCCAAACAACAAGCAAAATTATCCGAGGCCGAACAAGAACTCAATGAAGCAAAAACTGAATTAGCTAAATTTTATCAAGAATTAAAATTAAGATAAGCGGTAACAAGTAGATTATTCACCCGCGTCGATTGCCTTTCCACTATGTTTTTATCATTAACCCCATCAATAGTTACTGTTGATGAGGTTAGTTTGATATTTTGTATTCTTTGTCACACTAGACTTTTATATTTAAAAAGAGTATGGTGTGCGGCTTGTTACGTGGTTCGTAAACCTCCCACGCTAAAAAACTAAGGAAACATCATGAATAAAATTACACTACTAGGCGATCAGTCTGTTCGCTATCCTACAACCTATTGTCCTGAAATACTCGAAACGTTCGATAATAAACATCCGAATAACGACTATTTTGTTAAATTTAATTGCCCAGAGTTTACTAGCCTTTGCCCTATCACTGGTCAGCCTGATTTTGCAACGATTTATATTTCGTACATACCCAATATCAAAATGGTTGAAAGTAAATCGCTAAAGCTTTATTTATTTAGCTTTCGTAATCATGGTGATTATCACGAAGATTGTATTAATATCATCATGAAAGATCTAATTAAATTAATGGATCCTAAATATATTGAAGTTTGGGGCAAATTTACACCACGCGGTGGTATTTCGATTGATCCTTATGCCAACTATGGCAAATCAGGTACCCATTGGCAACAAGTTGCGGCAAATCGATTAGCTAATCACGATATGTATCCAGAAAAAGTGGATAATCGCTAATTTATAATCCATCCAAACAGGAACCGTTAATGCAAACTCGTAAAGCACTCGTTATATTTTCTGGCGGGCAAGATTCAACTACCTGCTTACTGCAAGCCATTGCCGATTATGGACGTGAAAATGTTCAGGCAATCAGCTTTCATTATGGTCAACGTCATGCCATTGAGCTTGAAAAAGCCAAATGGATCGCTAAAGATTTAGGTATAAAGCAAACTGTCATTGATACATCAGTTATCAAACAAACCACGAATAATGCGCTCATCGACGACTCACAAGAAATTAAAGCAGCTCAAGATGGCGATTATCCTAATACCTTTGTGGATGGGCGTAATATGCTCTTTTTACTATTAGCTGGATGCCATGCCAAGCAGCAGGGCATTTCTGACATTATTATTGGAGTTTGTGAAACCGACTTTAGTGGTTATCCAGATTGTCGTGATATCTTTATTAAATCAATGAATGTATCGATGAATTTAGCCATGGATTATGCGTTTAATCTTATTACACCACTGATGTATTTGACCAAAGCACAAACATGGGAAATAGCCGATAAACTGGGCTATCTTGATTATGTCCAACAACATACCCACACCTGTTATTACGGGGTTGAAGGGGGATGTGGCAAGTGTCCTAGCTGTTTGCTGCGCGATAAGGGCTTGCAAGAATATATGGCTAGGGCTAGATAGATTTATTAATAACTGGGTTCTCTCACCCCATTAAAAAGGAAAAAAGATGTACTTAAAGAATCATTTCGAATCGATAGAAAAAAACTTTACCCGTGGGCAACAGCAAAAAGCGCTTTACTGGTTGGCTTTTTTCCATATTTTAGTTATTGCTTCAAGCAATTATTTAGTCCAAATCCCATTTGATATTTTTGGTTTTCACACCACATGGGGGGCTTTCACTTTTCCGTTTATCTTTTTAACCACCGATTTGACCATTCGAATTTATGGTGCAAGTTTGGCAAGAAAGATCATTTTTGTGGTGATGATCCCCGCATTGCTATTTTCATACCTTATTTCGGTATTATTTTTTGAGACACATTGGGTTGGCTTGTCGGCATTGACTGAATTTAATAGCTTTGTATTTCGAATAGCGCTAGCGAGTTTTGCCGCTTATCTGGTTGGGCAATTGATGGATATCACTGTTTTTAACTATTTAAGAAAAAATAAATCATGGTGGGTTGCACCAACAGCATCAGCAATCTTTGGTAATGGTATTGATACTATTGTCTTTTTTGCTATCGCATTTTATCAAAGTAGCGATGAATTTATGGCAAATCATTGGACCGAAATTTCGTTAATGGACTATAGCTTTAAAATTCTGATTTGTGGATTATTCTTTTTGCCTCTTTATGGAGTGATTTTAAATTTTATTCTAAAAAAATTAGTTTCAGCGCCCAAAACAATTAATCATTAAAATCTAAATTTTAGTTACTTACCTAAATAAACATAAACTCATTTATTATTTTTAGATGAGTTTTATGTTTAATACTGAAAAAACACACCAATATCTCACAACATCCAAAGGTTAATATAGCCTTTTATCCGGCGTCGGGCAGCCGAAGGCTTCATTCTGCATCCTGCGCTAGGTTTTTAGGAAATTTTGCCAAAAATTGGCGCTTTAGTATTTAGTTAGCTATAATTTTGATGATTTTTTAGCAAAATACAGCTCATTAAAAAAACGAACAACTATAAAAATAAAACACAAATTAACAGGAGGTCGGATATTGTGTGCTATCATTATAACAGGCATTGGCAGTGCTATACCTTAAATCTATTTAAGTTTCAGCGTAATCAAAAACAAACTCCATTTTGCTTTTTATCATCAAATCTAGCGAAATCACCAAAATTGCCGTCGATTTCCAACTTGTTATCCAAATCAGCCATAGTTTTTGCACCATTGTTGTTATTGCCATATTCAGTGAGTTCACAGGCGTTGTTGTCTCGGACTTCACAGGTTATTAATGGCTCTGCGCCGTATTTGACGCTTGATGGTGGCGTCACTAAATTAACTACAACTGATGATTTATTAAGTATTAAGTTATCGGACGGTCAAGTTCTCACTCCACAAAATAATAACTCAGTGATGACGCCAATTCATTTACCTAATGCAGGTGATACTCTTGCTAATATTGAAATGATAGTCCCACCATCAACCAACTCTGTGAGTATAAGTAGCTTGGTAACTCAAGGTAATTGGGGAGATGATGATGGAGATAGACTGGGAGCTAATGGTGTTACTGCAACGGGGAGTATATCAGTATCGTTTACGGATAAAAACGGTAAAGCCATTAGTCGTAATGATACATTAAATATTTGTAAGGCACCTTATAAAGTAACATTAAGTAGTACAGATGGTAGTTTAGCTACAGAGTATGGTGTACCAAATAGAAGTACTTTTAGTGGAAGTACGGTATCATATCATATCAATCCGAATTCACAACAGCCTAAAGTTTGTTATGCAAGGCCACGTTTGGTATTTGGTGGCACTAATTCCTATGGCGATAACCCCCGCTTTGCTGGTCCATCTAACATATGGGATCCTGCTAATGGTTTTTTAACGCAGTCAATTAATCCATCGTCTTATAGTCTCAATTTCCCCACTACGGGTGCTGATGGATTGTATTTTGATTTAGATGTTGGTGGAGCCGATGCAAGTCAACTAACTTGGTCTACGGTCACCAATGGTACTGATATAACAGCAACGGTGAGTTGGGTAAGACCTCGTTCAGACTCATTCACCATCCCATGCCGATGGTGCTCGGGTTACACTACATACGATGATTGGATTACTGATAAATCCCAAAATGTAACGCGGGTAACGTTACATGGTCCTAGGGCGGATAGTGCTAAAATACAATCAAGTAATCCTAGTCAACTTATAGTTCCATCTTTGCCACAGGTATTTGAGTTGGAGGGGAGGGATAGTAATGGTAATGTGGTCGTTAAATATGGATTTGAGTTGAAGCAGTGGTTTGTCCATCGGGGAGAGAAATATACTACTGTTCCTGAGCAAACAACTTGGTGTAGTAGTTTAGGGTATCGTTTTTCGCAAATAAGGGATTTAAGCAATGCGAAATGTGGTATACATAATTCTTATTTTCCATGTGTAGGAGGTATAGATGGCTCCACACCGTCGTCAGGCACTCTATATTACCAGCGTCGAATAGGCGCTGGGTTTTTAAGTGAGTGGAGCGATGTATCCTATTACGGTGATGCTGCTGGTTTTGGTCGTGGTGACATCTGGACCAGTGATGCAATATCAAATACAGTCCACTTATATATTCGCAGAGAAGGTTATGTGAATCAGTACAATATTTCCGGAGGAGGCTATGCTTTTTGCACCGTACCTTAGTGTTTAGTTCTTAATCCTTGGACTGTGGGGTGTTTATGTGTAAATAGAGATCAATCAACCAAAGAACCAAGCCCCCCAATGTTAAGCCTCAAGCCAGTTAGTTGGAGTGGCACTGTTGTGATTAACTACCACAACAGTGCTATCGATTCCTAATAACTAAACCCATTTCCCAAAAAATGCTAACAAAAGCTCAACCTTGTTCTTAACAAAACTTTACAAACATTTAACAAAAAAACTAGCGCATTATTAATCAACCGGTTATAATTCAATCTCTTTCAAAACAAGAGAGAGCTCACCAGTTAAGCAGTCAGTTTTAAAAAATTTAAATAAAACAAAAAATTACTTGACAGGATAATCGAAATGCGCTACCATGCATGGCATCTGGCATCTGGCATCTGGCATGCCAAACCTACGCCCTAAATCTTTTTCAATTTCACTGTAGCCTAAATCAGACTCAGTTCTTATTTTTATCACCTAAATTATCAAAATCATTGCACTTAGCGAAGTCGCCGTGTTTATCGGCAGAGTTATCGCCAAGGCCGAGACACTTATCTTTTCTATCTAAATTACCAGACTTACTTAAATTATTTAGATTACCTAAATTGCCGTTGTTCTTTGCGTTGCTGCTCTTATTGTCGTATTCGCAGTGTTCTATGGCATTGACGGCAAATACATCAAAGGAAATAGAGGGTACTGCGCCGTATTTAACGTTCGACGGTGGTCGAACAAGGAGCACATCAACGGATAGTTTGTTGTCTATAAGGTTGCAGGATGGTCAAGTCATCACGCCGTCTACTAATACATCAAGTGTATCAAATCCAATAAGATTGCCTTATGCAGGGAATACTCTGGATGATATAGATATGATAGTCCCATCATCAACTAGTTCAGTGAATTTAAGTGATTTAATCACTAGGTATAATTATTGGGGGGATGATGATGGGGATGGACAGGGTACAAGTGGTATTACTGCTACAGGGAGTATATCGGTATCGTTTACGGATAAGGATGGGAATACGGTTAATCGTAGTGATGCATTGGATATATGTAATGCTCCTTATAGGGTAAGGTTAGTAAGTACAGGGGGAAGTTTAACTACCCTGTATGGGGTGCCAAGGAGTAGTAATTTCGGTGGAGCTACGGTGGATTATTATATCAATCCGTATAACACTGTTGCTCGTGTTTGTTACGCAAGGCCGAATTTGTTAATGGGTGGTACTACTGACATCGTTTCTAATGATAATCCTCGCTACGCAGGTCCAGCTAACATATGGAGTCCCGTTAAGGGTTTTTTAGTTCAGTCAACAAGTCCATCATCTTACAACCGAAACTTTCCGACAACGGGGGCTGATGGGTTGTATTTTGATTTAGACATAGGTGGAGTAGGTGGAAGTCAGTTGACGTGGTGTGTTGTCACGAATGGTAGTATAAGAGCAACGGTAAGTTGGACAAAGCCGCGTTCTGGTGCATTCACAGACCCACATGGAAATATTCTACAAGCCGATGAATGGATTAGAGATAAATCCAGTTATGTAACACGGGTAACGTTAAGCGGTCCTAGGGCGGATAGCTCTCAGTTACAGTCAGCTACTCCTAATCCATTGATTGTGCCATCTTTGCCACAGACGTTTGAGTTAGTCGGTAGAGATAGTCGAGGTAATGAGGTGAGGTATGGATTTGTGTTAAAGCAGTGGTTCGTCCATCGTGGTGTTAGTGTGCGTAATCAGTCTAACCAATCCTCTTGGTGTAGAAGTTTGGGGTATCGTTTGTCAGAGGTTAGGGATTTAACTAATGCGACTTGTTCTGGTTTTAATTCAGGTTCATATTGTCAAGGCGTAGTAGGTGCCACGCCGTCGTCTAGTAATAATATTTACCAACGTCACATAGGTGCTGGTTTTTTCACGGAGTGGGGCAGCATGGGTATCTACGCTGATGCTGACTTCGTCCCCGGCAGCTACTGGACGGGCGATGCCTCAGGTGGTAATGGCTTCAATGTCTACTCGGACAGCGGCGCCGTTAACGGGCTCAGGGCTAGCTTCAGCTACTATGCTGTTTGCACCGCACCTTAGTTTTTATTTCTTAGCCCTTAATCCTTGGGCAGCGGGGGCGGTTATGGTGTAAATAGAGGATAATCTAACAAAGAATAAAGCCCCGTGTAAGTTGGGAGCATTTTTCCTTAGGGTTGCGCTGTTGCGGTTTAAATTTGTGGTCTATTTATAGTACAGCAAGGTTTCGGACGTTTTGACCTTGGGTGAACAAAATAGCTGCAGTGACCACGTCCGAGCTAAGGGAATTAGAGCGAATTCCCTTAGCAATCCCGCGCTTTGGCTACAGAATGTGGCCTACGGCTGCCCGACGCCGGTGCGTACCGGCTATGATTACTCGTATCATCCTGATACTCGCCTCTTCGAGGCCATCTTCGCTTTGCTCAGATGTTCAAATTTGTTCCAGACAAATTTGTCGTTCCAGACGGAGAATAGCCTCGCTCTGTTGTCGACACATTCTGACGCCGGAATAAGACAAATAACATAATCTTAAGTGTTTTTTGGTGAATTGTTTTTTGTTAAAAAGCAATGTAATTACATCCAAAAAGTGGTCAGGAAAGGTATTGATTTTATTGAAGTTTTTGTTTTTTTGTGTTTTTAAAGAAAATCAACCGCTTATGTAACCTAAGCAAAACGCCGACATACAACAAATCAACAAAACCACAAACATCTATCCCCCCACACTTAATGCATGTTTAAGTATATTTCTTAAATTATTCAATATATGATATAGCAAAATAACCAATATAAAACAGAACAATGAGTAACGAAATCGAATTAAAGTTTGAAATCAATACCAGCGATATAGCTAGTTTTAAATCTTTTTTAGAACAATGGTTAGATTGTGACAAAGCCGAATTTTCGGCAATATCATCAACAAAACGAAGTTTTACAAAGCTAAATTTAACCAATACTTATTATGACACCAACGATCATTATTTACGTAATCATGGTTGTGGACTTCGCGTAAGGGGGAGTGATGATGGTTTAGTGAAACGTTTTGAAATCACATTAAAACGTGACAAAAAATCGATTGCGGGGTTGCATGAGCGTGCAGAATTTAATGTTGATTTACCTGATTCTGTCCCCGATTTAACCGTATTGCCTTGCCATGCATTACCAAATGGCTGTGATGTTGCTCTACTACAACGGGATTTACAACCTCTCTTTACCACCGATTTTGAACGACAAGCGTGGTTAATTTCGTTTGCCAATAGCGAAATTGAAGTTGCGTTAGATCAAGGGCAAATCAGCTCAAATAATCAGTCTATCCTCATTAAAGAAGTTGAACTGGAAATCAAACAAGGTAATAAACAAGATTTACTAAATTTTGCTATTGAGCTAACTCGATTTAATTTGCATCTATTTTCACAAAGTAAAGCTTCTAGAGGTTATCGATTACTGAACAATCTGGCACCTAAAAAATGCGTTTATGTGCTTTCAAGCCAATGTGATTTAGCTGAGTTGCTCGAGTTTTGGCAACAAAACGAAGAATATGCGTTAGAAGTGGATGATTTAGCATACTACCTGCAAACATTAAATCAGGTAAATGATGAGTTAACCAATAAACCACTATCTCACGAACCGGAATTTGCCCAATGGCAAACGGCATTATTATCTATTAGTTCAATAAAAGCGTTTGCTTTTAGTGAGATAAATACCAAATTAAAATTGATGCTGATAGCCAGTATGCATTATTTGTAAGGAATAACTATATCAGTAGCAAAAGTCATTTATAATATAACCTTGTTTTGCTGATGCTATTTAGAGTACTAATTTCTAAGAGAGCTTGCCTATGTCAGAATTTAACTCGTCGTTTTCTTCTTTGTTTGAACAACAAAAGCAAAAAGTCACCACTCAACTTCAACAATGCAATCTAGCTCAAGTGCAAGCTCACCTTGATATTTTGGTGCAGAGTGATTTTTTGGTTGATGCTTTTAACCGATTCCCTAACTGGTTTGCTGACATAGTACAAAATCCACCGCAAGCAGATGAAAGGCCATTTTATCAATCTTGGTTAGATGCGCAATTGGCAGATGTGACCGATGAAGCTATTTTTATGAAAAAACTGCGGTTATTTCGACATTTTATGCTGGTGCGCCTTGCGTGGTCACAATTGGCTAGAATAAGCAATGATGAGCAGATTTTATTGCAACTGACCGAATTGGCCGAAGTGATCATTGTCACTGCGCGTAATTGGTTGTATCAACTTAGTTGCAAAGAGTGGGGAACCCCTTGCAATGCTCAAGGCCAAGCACAACCTTTACTGATTTTAGGTATGGGGAAATTAGGTGGCGGGGAGCTGAACTTTTCGTCCGATATTGACTTGATTTTTACTTATCCCGAGCATGGGCAAACCCAAGGCGGTCGGCGGGAGCTTGATAATGCTGTCTTTTTTACTCGATTAGGTCAACGCTTAATTAAATCGCTTGATCAGATCACTGAAGATGGCTTTGTCTATCGTGTTGATATGCGCTTGCGTCCGCTTGGCGATGGTGGGCCTTTGGTGCTTAGCTTTTCTGCCATGGAGGATTATTATCAAGAGCAAGGTCGAGATTGGGAGCGTTATGCCATGGTTAAAGCTAAAGTGCTTGGCGATCAGAGCGCCCCTTATGTATGCGAACTGTATCAAATGCTGAAGCCTTTTGTTTATCGCCGCTATATTGATTTTAGTGTTTTACAATCATTGCGTAATATGAAAAGCATGATTGAACGTGAAGTACGTCGCCGTGGTTTAAAAAATAATATCAAGCTTGGCGCTGGTGGCATTCGTGAAATAGAGTTTATTGTACAGGTGTTTCAACTTATTCGCGGTGGGCGAGTGGTTAGGTTACAAACTCGTTCGCTATTAAATGCGCTTCATGTGATTGAACAAGAAGGACTACTTGAATCGAACGAAGTATCATTGTTACGAGAAAATTATCTATTTTTGCGCCGTTGTGAAAATCTTCTACAAGCCATTGCCGATGAACAGACTCAAACATTACCAGACGATGCACTTGATCAAATTCGCTTAGCCACCAGTATGGGTTTTGACAATTGGCATGATTTTGAAAAAGATTTATCTGGACGAATGGAATATAATCGCCAAATTTTTAATGAACTTATTGGCGAAAACGAATCAGAATCTACCTCAACCACAAAGCCTTATAACGATCAATTTGACGATCTTTGGGTGCCTGATCTTCAAATAAGCGATGTTAGTGTAATATTACCTACCTATTCAGAAACAGAAGTTACGCAGATCTACCAAATGTTAGTGCAATTTCGTGATGATATAGGTAAACGTACCATTGGCGTACGGGGGCGTGAAATCCTCGATCAGTTAATGCCACGCTTGTTAGAATCTGTCTGTAGCGAAAAGCAAGCAACAATGGTGCTAGCAAGGATTTTGCCATTGCTAGTGAATATTGTAAGTCGTACCACTTATTTAGAGCTGTTACTTGAATATTCAACCGCTTTAAAGCAATTAATTCGTCTATGTAGCGCATCGCCAATGATTAGCGATCAACTTGCTCATTATCCTATATTGTTAGATGAGCTTATTGATATCAATTCGCTGTACCAAACCGTTGCACCTAATGAGTATAAAAGTCAGCTTTATCAGTATTTATTACGCATTCAGTTGGATGATGAGGAGCAACAGCTTGAAGCATTACGCCAATTTAAGCAGATGCAATTACTGCATATCGCCGCCGCTGATGTTGAGCATGTGTTAACCACGATGAAAGTTAGCGATCATCTAACTTATGTGGCTGAATCCTTATTAGATTTTGTGGTACAAATGGCTTGGAATCAAATGGTTGCTCGTTATGGAAGACCGGAATATTTAGCCGATAATGATAAAGGACTAGTTGTGGTTGCCTATGGTAAATTAGGTGGCTGGGAATTGGGTTATGGTTCGGACCTTGATTTAGTCTTTTTACATAATTGCCCAGCTAATAGTGTGACCAATGGTGATAAGCAGATCGACAGTCGTCAATTTTATTTACGCCTTGTGCAACGTATCATCCATCTATTTAATGTGCGTACTAGCTTTGGTATTTTATATGAAGTTGATGTTAGACTTCGTCCTCAAGGCGATGCAGGGCTTCTTGCTTGTAGTTTAGATTCGTTTGAAGATTACCAAATGAATGAAGCTTGGACATGGGAACATCAAGCCTTGGTGCGTGCTCGAGCTGTATATGGTGAAGGTGAATTAATCAAACGCTTTAACCAAATTCGGCATAATGTACTTTGTAAAAAGCGTGATGAAGTTGTATTAAAAAAAGAAGTGCGTGAAATGCGTGAAAAAATGAGAGTACATCTAGGTAGCACTCAAAACAATTTATTTAACTTAAAAATTGATGAGGGTGGTATTGGTGATATTGAGTTTTTATCGCAATATCTAGTGCTTAATTATGCCTATCAATATCCCAAAATGACAACATGGAGCGACAATGTCCGCATTTTAGAACTCGCGGCAAATTACCAAATTATGGATAACGAAGAAGCCCAGCAGTTAACTAAAGCTTATATTGATATGCGTAACGAAATCCATCAATTAGCACTGCAAGTTTTACCAAGCACGATTGAGAACTCGTGTTTTAAGCAAGAAAGACATATTGTTAATCAGAGCTGGCAAAAGTGGTTAACCTGATATTTGTGTTAGCAGCTTAATTTGGTAAAAAAATTTGTTTAATTTTGGAGTTTAAAACTAAATGACAACGATCAAAGATATAGCTAAACAAGCAGGGGTATCTCATGGTACGGTTTCAAATGTACTTAATGGTCGTGGAAATGTTAGTGTTAAAAAAATTAAATTAGTGGAAGATGCTGCTCAAAAGCTAGGGTATCAGCTTAACTTACAAGCAAAAATACTAAAAGAAGGTGCGGCAAAGACGATTTCGGTTGTTTTGCCTAATATCTCATCTCAACAATATGCTAATCTTTATGATGGATTATTTCATGATTTAAATCAACTTGGTTATGAATTAACGTTATACCTAACTTATGATTCCAGAGAGCTAGAACAAAAACTTATTGAACAGATAGCTGTTAAGCGCGATTATGCAGTGATAGCCGTTAGTACTTTAGACAATGCCAATAGTTATTATCAAAAAATAAAAATAGCTAAAGAAAAAATTATTTTTGTTTATCGCCAACCTGAATCGGCTGTGCAATTTATTACGTTGGATTATGAGAAGGCTGGCGCTGATATTGCTAGTCAGATAATGAAACATGATTATAAACGTATTGGTTTACTGAGTAATTCTGATCATCATACTCATGCACAATCTTTTAAAAAAGGTCTGCAAAAAGCTTTTAATGCACAACATTATCCTATTGAATTAAAAAGTATTGAATCAATTCCGTCAAATACGACTTATAATTTGTCTTTCAGTTTTTTTACAAAAGAATCTGAACCTTTTGATGCGCTTATTACCATGGATATTGAGCGTGCGCGTTATTTACGGAATGCTAGTTATTTTGGTAGCTTGCAACTTTGTCCGCCTATTTATACGCTTACTGATGATAGTTTTTTTTATGAAAACAATTTTTATCAATATCATATGAATTATGGTATGTTAAGCCAGCAAATCATTAGCTTAATCAAAGGAGAGCCAGTTTCTAAATTAGATAATAAAGGCTTTTTCTTATTGTCTGATCAGGTTGCTAATACCAAATTTAATAGCAATGAGCAAATCAATGTATTAATTATACCTAGTCCATCAACCGAGGCTGTAAAAAAGTTACTTCCACATTTTGAAAAAATGAGCGGAATAAAAGTTAATTTAATTATCGAACCGTTTGATAAAATTTATCATATTCTCAATAAGCTTGAGCAATATAAACAAATTGATATTATTCGTATTGATATGGCAGGATTGCCTTGGTTTGCCCCAAAGGTATTTAAACCATTATTTGATTTAAATCTTAACTTAACTAATTTATTCAGTCGCTATTTACCTGACATTGTTAAACGATATAGTTATGTGAATAATACGGCTTATGCACTGCCTTTTGATCCCAGCGTGCAGATGTTATTTTATCGTAAAGATCTGTTTGAAGATCCCTTAATTAAACGAACCTATTTTGAAAAATATCGTCAACATTTAGATGTACCTGTTGATTTTAAACAATTTAATCAAATTGCTGGCTTTTTTAATCAAGCACAAAATCCTGAATCACCAATAGAATTTGGTAGTTGCATAACCTTAGGTAATGACGAAATTATTGCATCTGAATTTCTAGTACGTTATTACGCTCAGGGAGGTGGGCTATTTAGCAATCAACAATTAGGTTTGGATTGTTCAATAGCTGTTAAAACATTGACACAATTACAGTCTTTTATGCAGATTGCAAACAAAGTAGATACGGCATGGTGGCAAGAGTCAGTTAATCAATTTGAGCAAGGTCGGTTGGCTATGATAATGGTCTATGTTAATTTATTCAGTTATATCAATCATCGAAATATTTTGCCATTAGTGGGGTATGCTCAAGTGCCTGGTAATAGTCCACTATTTGGTGGTGGCTCATTAGGTATTTCAAAATATAGTAAAAAAACAGTTTCGGCGACACTATTTTTTGATTGGATTTATTCTAAAGAAATCAGTGAGCAAATTGCATTATTAGGCGGTACAACCGCACAAAATAGTATTCTTCAAAACCAACGCATTATAAAAAGTTATCCTTGGTTGAAATTAGCACAATTACAGTATGCCAATGGAAAACGAGAAAACTATATAGGTAATCAAGCTATTAATTTAAGACATATTGAACATATTATTGGTCATTATTTATCAAAGTGGATTAAAGGACAATATAGTTCCGAGCAGGTTGTTTTAAAAATTAACTCTCATATAAAAAAAGAATACTGCTAATAAGGTTAATATATTAGCAGTATGGCATTTGTTATATCAATATTTACTTTATTTATTGTGTTTTAATTATGAAGTGGTTTTAGATGTTGTAATAATATCTTTATCTCTAAAGAAAAACCAAAAACCAACAGCAACGACAGCGGCTACAGCAGCTGGGTAGATCCAAAACTCTTGCCATTGTGGACCTGCATTTGGTAAGGTTTTTGCCGTAACTACTCGGTTATTGATAAATCCGCATACTGATGCCGCCATAAATAGACCAAACCCATTGGATATAATAAGACGTAAACCTTGAGCTTGAGCTTTAATTTCAGGGCCTGCTTTTTTATCGACATAAATATCTCCAGCGGTAAAGAAGAAGTCCCAACAAGCTCCTTGTAACAATAATGCAACAATAACATAAAAGAGTGTACCACTATCAGTAGTCGCAGCGAAAGATAACATTAAACTACGAATGACCCAGCAAATGGCACCGAACAAAATAATCTTTTTAAAGCCAAAGCGTCCCAATAAGAATGATAAAAGGAACATAAATAAAACTTCGGTGGCGATAGCAATTTGCATCATTGATGCTGGTTCAAGACCAAGTACTGGTAAATATACCGGCAAGTAAGCACTATAAGCAGTTTTTGTTATCATCAGTATAAAGGTTGATAACATAAAGATGGTGAAATATTTATCTTTAAATAATGATAATGCATCTAAACACAGCGCATCGCGGATTGAAAATTTCTTATTTTTGCTTGTTGGTGGCGTGTTTGGTAGGGTAAAGCAGTAAACACCATATACGATCGAAGCCCCAGCTGCAAGTAAAAATGAGTTAATTGATGTTGAAAAACCAGTATAGCCAAGAATAAAACCGACAACCATAAAACCAATGGTGCCAAACACACGAATGATCGGGAACCAACGTACACCATCAATATGCCTAAAACTGACACTATTGGCTAACGCCGTAGTTGGATAAAAGAGTAATCCAACAATAAAGATCATAATTAAAAAGCCAACAGTATTGCTACTTTCAACAAAATTAGGAATTAAAAATAGTACACCTGCATTAATAATGTGTAGTATCCCCATCATCTTTTGTGAGGCAATAAATCGATCTGCAATCATACCAATAAATAGTGGTGAAATAATGGTTGCAATTCCTAATACAGAATAAGTTGAACCAACGATCTCTTTTAACTCATAAGCGGAAAGTACCGCACCAATAACCATATTCCATGCACCTTGCACAAAATATTGTAAAAACATCATTATTAGTAAACGAGGTATTTTGAACATAGTAAGTTCCCTATTAAATTATTTTTATTAAGCCGTCGTAAGCAACTTCAATATTGTAAGGTTTAAAAATCTCAACTAATTCATCGTGCATAAAGCCACTGCTGTGAGAGTGATGAGAAGTGATGAGTTGCGTACTACTATGAAAATTTCCTTCATCAAGCATTCGTTTTTGTGCCGATATTACTGATTCAATACTCATATGATTATTAGTACGATGATTTTGTTTATATCCATAAGTACATTCAAAAATCGCTAAATCGATTTTTTTACCACTGTTTTTTAACCATTGCCAAGTTAGTTCAGGGAAATATCCCGAATCATGACCGTGAAGTATGGTTTTGCCGTCTTTTTCAATTAAATAGATATAGCAAAATTCCCATTTAGCATGATTAGCAAGTAGTGGTGTAACTGTATATCCGGCCGATGTTATAACCGATTGATATGGTACTAATAAGTTGAACACAAAACGTTCGTGGCTATATCCTGGTAATACATCTAAGCAACCATTGATTGCAATATCATTACCGTACACATAAAGTGGATGGGTGATATTAAATCCATAGTCCACCATACGGCTAAACAAATCCCCTACATTGAAGTGATCAGGGTGAGTATGAGTGAACAGCAGATCTTTTATTTTGGTGACATCGATATTTTCACGCATCACTTGATAGCTAAATTCTGGAGCAAAATCAATTTGCATTATGTCATCAATGACAACAGAACTACGCGTGCGTATGTTTTTTCCTTTTATAATGCGCGATTTTTCGCATATTTGGCATTTACAAAAAGGATTGGGAATACCTTCGGATGCAGCCGTTCCCAAAAATTGTAGTTTCACATTGTTCTCCTATAAGTTTAGTTTGCCACTATCGAGTTTTGTTTTTATCTATTTATTAAAATTGGAACGTTTCAATTTTATTTTACGATACATAATTCTACAATAAAAAAACGTGGTTTTTTACTAATGCGTGAGCAAGATCATAAATTTTAGGGGGGATATTATCGGTGAATTAAAAAAATTCACCGATAACTTTTGAGACTGGGTTAATTTTGAAAGTTATTTAGCGGAACAATAAACTTTATTGATTGGATTAGCTATTTTGCTTCCTTCCATAAAATCATATCTTGTTCTTCAAGCTCTGAAGCATCAAAGCCAACGGTTGGCACCATATCTTCGCGGTCAAAAGCGATATCGCCACCATTAACAGCAAGATCACCTTTTTTAATTCCTTTAAAATCAAACAAATTGGTATCACACAGATGGGATAGGGTGATATTTTGTGTTGCTCGGAACATGGTTTCAATGCGTCCAGGGAACTTTTTATCCCATTCATTGAGCATTTCTTTAATTACCTGCCTTTGTAAGTTGGGTTGTGAGCCACAAAGATTACAAGGAATAATCGGAAATTGTTTAATTTCAGCGTATTTGGCGATGTCTTTTTCTTTGCAATAAGCCAGTGGTCGGATAATGATATGTTCGCCTGAATCATTCATTAGCTTCGGTGGCATTGCTTTGAGTTTACCGCCATAGAACATATTTAAAAACAGTGTTTCTAAAATGTCATCACGATGATGGCCAAGGGCTATTTTTGTTGCGCCAAGTTCGGTAGCTGTGCGGTATAATATTCCTCGGCGCAGCCGTGAACAAAGCGAGCAAGTTGTTTTACCTTCTGGGATCTTTTCTTTGACAATACCATAGGTATTTTCTTGCACGATTTTGTATTCAATACCTAGGGATTGTAAATATTGAGGCAAAACGTGTTCGGGGAAACCTGGCTGCTTTTGATCTAAATTAACGGCAATTAGTTCAAAGTTTATGGGGGCGCTGATTTTCAAGTTAATCAGGATATCAAGCAAAGTATAACTATCTTTACCGCCTGATAAGCAGACCATAATACGATCACCTGCTTCTATCATATTAAAGTCAGCAATTGCCTCGCCAGTCAAGCGACGCAATCGTTTGTGTAGTTTATTTTGATTATATATATTCATTACAGTTTTGTTGGTTACTCGGCACGGCTCATATAACGGCGTTCAGCAATATGGATTTTAACTTTTTCGTGGTTATCAATATATTCAGGAACTTGGATAACAAGTCCGGTTGATAACGTAGCTGGTTTAGTTCGTGCACTAGCTGAAGCACCTTTAATACTTGGCGATGTTTCAACAATTTCGAGATCAACCGTTTGCGGTAATTCTAAAGCAAGCACTTCGCCATCTGCCATTAGGACTTGAATACCATTCATGCCACCTTCTGGAATAAACAGTAATTCATCTTCAATTTGCTCTTTTTTGAAGATATACGGGGTATAATCTTCATTATCCATAAACACATATTCATCACCATCAATATACGAAAAACTAACTGGACGGCGCGATAGTTCAATCGTTTCGAGGATATCATCACCTTTAAAACGCTCTTCAACTTTACCGCCATTTTTGACATCGGTAAAACGCATTTTATAAAGTGTACTTGCACCACGAGCACTTGGGCTTTGAACATCAATATCTTTAACCAATAATAATTTACCATTATAGGTGACAGCATCGCCACGTTTTATTTCATTTGCTTTAGCCATAATATTTATTCTTCACAATTAATAAAAGAGTTAAAAATTAGCTCGCTATTTTACCGCTAACTTGCTATTGTCACCATCAAAATTTATTCAAGCGCCTTAAATTAAAGAAAAACTATGGCAGATTTATTCAAATGCAGGCAAAACTGTGGTGCTTGTTGTATTGCGCCATCGATTTCATCAACTATTCCTGGTATGCCTAAAGGGAAGCCTGCTGGCGTTGCTTGCATTCATTTAGATAATAATTATCAATGTAAGTTATTTTTGCACCCATCAAGGCCTTCGGTTTGTGGTCGGTTAAAACCTTGTTTCGAAATGTGCGGTAATAATCGAACACAAGCGTTAAATTATTTAACTCAATTAGAACAGCTAACTAAAGGTTAAGTATTGCTTAAACTTAACAAAACAGTTAGATTATTAGAATTATTTATCTCGCATAGTATTTTTTTTGATAAACTCCCCGCACTTCATTATCCAATGATAGATATCAATAATTTTTAAGTTTGATTGGTCGTTATATATAGCTTTATAAGCACATTAATTAATTAATTGATTAATTTTACTATCAAACTTAATCTCTTTAGACAGAAGAAAATAATTATGAAAAACAAATTAAAACGAGATTTAAAAGCCCGCCATTTAACCATGATAGCTATTGGAGGCTCGATCGGAACTGGGCTCTTTGTCGCATCAGGTGCAACCGTTGCTCAGGCAGGTCCTGGGGGGGCATTGCTTTCGTATGCCATTATAGGTGTGATGGTGTATTTTTTAATGACCAGTCTTGGTGAGCTAGCAGCTTATTTACCTGTTTCAGGTACTTTTGCAACTTACGGTTCACGTTATGTCGATGAAGCGTTTGGTTTTGCCATTGGCTGGAACTATTGGTACAACTGGGCAATTACGGTTGCTGTAGACTTAGTTGCAGCTCAATTAGTTATCTCTTATTGGTTTGATGCAGGACCTTATAGTTGGTTATGGAGCTTATTATTTTTAAGCATCATCTTTTGCTTAAACTATATCTCAGTTAAAGGTTTTGGTGAAGCAGAATTTTGGTTTTCATTAATTAAAGTTGTTACTGTGATTATTTTTATTGTAGTTGGTTTATTAATGATTATTGGCATCTTTCGAGGCATCGAAGGGGCTGGTTGGCAAAATTGGACAATTGAAGAAGCGCCTTTTGCTGGCGGATTTTCAGCAATGATTGGTGTGGCGATGGTGGTTGGATTTTCATTCCAAGGCACGGAACTTATTGGGATTGCCGCTGGTGAATCAAAAGATCCAGAAAAAAACATACCTAAAGCTATGCGCCAAGTGTTTTGGCGAATACTACTGTTTTATATCCTTGCGATTTTTGTTATCAGCATGATTATTCCTTATACCGATCCTAACTTGTTGCGTAATAACGAAACCGACATTAGCGTAAGTCCGTTTACCCTAGTATTCCAGAATGCGGGATTATTATCTGCGGCGGCATTTATGAATGCAGTTATTTTAACATCGGTATTATCAGCCGGTAACTCAGGGCTTTATGCTTCAACGCGTATGCTTTATGCTCTTGCTAAAGAAGGTAAAGCGCCTAAAATCTTTGCAAAATTATCATCGTCAGGTGTGCCTCGTGCTGCGTTGTTAGCAACAACATTTGTGGCCATGCTTTGTTTCTTAACCTCGATGTATAAAGATCAGGCTGTTTATTTATGGTTACTTAATATGTCAGGTATGACAGGCTTTATTGCTTGGCTAGGTATTGCAATTAGCCATTATCGTTTTAGAAAGGGTTACTTTATTCAAGGTAATGATGTTGATCAATTACCATATAAATCAAGCTATTTCCCATTTGGCCCTATTTTCGCTTTTGTATTATGCTTAATTATTACGCTTGGTCAAAATTACGAAGCTTTCTTGCAAGATACCATTGATTGGAAGGGTGTGATCGCGACCTATATTGGTATCCCATTATTTTTAATGATTTACTTTGGCTACAAGATAGTTAAAAAGACAAAATGGGTTAAATATAAACAGATGGATTTTTCCAGAGAGGATTAATTCGCTAGTTTAGTTCCAATTCTTCACTTTTCCGTCGACAAATGTCGACGGATTTTTTTATTAAAAAAGAGAGAAATAAACTGTTATATAATTTTAAATAGTTTATTTTGATAACGATATTAGCGACTACGGAAGATGATACGTGCTTTAGACAGATCATAAGGTGTCATTTCAACAGTAACTTTATCGCCAGTTAAAATACGAATATAGTTTTTTCGCATCTTACCAGAAATATGTGCAGTAACGACATGACCATTTTCAAGTTCAACACGAAACATCGTGTTTGGAAGTGTATCAAGTATAGTACCTTGCATTTCAATGTTATCTTCTTTTGCCATTGGGGCCTCTTAATAATAAATACAAATTAAATATATTTAACTGACTAACTGTTTTGCTACGTTTAAGTGTTTAACGGCAAAACAATAACGTGCTATTACCATCTGATTGATGTTGTATTAGATGACTAAGCAAAGTTAAGTATAAACACAAAAAAAACTGAATTTAAAATATATAAACACAGCGGCGAAATAATGCCGAAAAAACTGCCAGATGTAAAGCCCTTTATATTATTTCTTTGCGTTATAAAGCCCTTGCTGATGAATATAATGCCATACTTTCGGTGGCAATAGATTTTCACAGCAGTTTTGATTGTTGATATTTTGCCTGATTTCAGTCGCTGAAATATCTTCAAGTGGGGTGTGCGCAAAAAAGATATATCCTTGCGGTAAATCATGTAAATCTTGAACTTTTTGGGTTTGATGTTCATCAATCCATTGTTGTAGTTCAATATTATCGGTATGCTCAGCATAACCTGGTCTACGGCAAATTAGCAAGTGGCAGTAATTAAGTAACGTTTTCCATTTATGCCAGGTTGGCAAACTCAATAATGAATCTTGCCCCATAATAAAAGCTAATCCTTCACTATCCCCATTTTCTTGTCGCCACGCTTGAAGCGTTTCAATGGTATAAGAAGGGCGGGTTGAAGCTTTAGGTAAAAGCTCTCTTAAATCTAATGCAAATAACGGTAAATTTTCAATAGCTAATTTTAACATCGCCAAACGTTGCTCGGTACTCGCTTCGGGCTGTGGTTTATGGGGCGGAATATGGTT
Organism: Gilliamella sp. X-46; assembly: GCF_057063525.1. Classification (NCBI taxonomy): domain Bacteria; kingdom Pseudomonadati; phylum Pseudomonadota; class Gammaproteobacteria; order Orbales; family Orbaceae; genus Gilliamella; species Gilliamella sp. X-46. The sequence goes on from NZ_JBXSQH010000010.1 coordinate 48,962, forward strand.
GGGCAATAAACTAATTTGTTTTAACCCAACTTCGCTAGCTAACGAAATAGCAGGGCGAAGATGTCCATAATGAATTGGATCAAAAGTTCCCCCTAATAAGGCAGTTAACATTTATCTAATCCCATAAACTGTATCGATAAACTAAACATGTCATCCCATATTCGCGCTTGATTATCATGTTTTAAGCTGATTTCTATTTCGGTCAGCTTTGCTAGTAGATTAAACAGGCTTTTCAGATCGCAACGGTTTAGATAATTGGTATAAATGGTTCTTTTATTTTGCCAGACTTTATACTCATCAAAGACTTGTTTTAGTGATTTTTGTTGCAAGCCTTTTTTTAAATTAATCAACAATATCAGCTCGCGTTGGATAATCCGCAATAAAAATAATGGCTCAAACTCATTCATCTTCAATTGTTGTAAAATATGAATAGCCCGCTTAGTTTTATTGGCAATCATTGCATCAGTCCAATGAAATGGGGTAAATATAGCCGAATCGTTAATATTACTTTCAACTTCATCATAAGAAATATTTTGATCTGGGTATAACAGCTTTAATTGTGCGATAATTTGCGTTAATGCCAGCAAATTCCCCTCATAATAATAACAAAGCAGTTCTATTGCTTTGGGCTCAATGGTTATTTGTTGTTGCTGCAAATGATTTTTAATCCATTGAGGTAACTGCAAAGTATCAGGTGTAACACAGTTAACAACCACAAGCTTATCTGATAGTGCCTTATACCAAGCAGCATTTTCTTGTGCTTTTGTGATTTTATTAAGGGTAATTACCAGTGCAATATCGGGCGTTAAAACTTCGCTTAACGTATTGAGTTTGGCGGTGATCCCTGCATTCAATGCACCCTCACCAAAATCAAGAAAAATCAAGGTCTGGCTAGAAAACAGATTCATCGCCTGACAGCTATCTAAAATAGCTGTCCAGTCGGTCTGATTATCAATCACAAACGTCAGTTGTTCATCAAAGCCAGCATGAGTAAAGGCCTTTCGTAATTCGGTTTGAACATAATGTTGTAAATAAGGATCACTACCTAAAATCAAATAATAGGGTGATCCCAATTTATGGCTAATTTGATCGGCATTAATTTTAATCATGACAACTTTAATTTACCGCATCAATCGATTTTAATTTACGGATGACTTGCTTAGCGGCTTGTTTAAACATCTCATCTTCGATTAAATCTTGCTCGACTGTTTTTGCTAATGCTTGCGATGGGTTATCAAAAAACGTCCTAAATATACGAACATTGATTGGATATATTTGTTGACCTTCAATAACTACTTGTGCTTCAACGGTTAATACCAATTGATATTCGGCAGCTTTACCATCTTGATAAATCGAAATGGTATTGCGGCTTAGATTTTCACTTACCATCCTAAGTGATGGCACTTGAGCTGTTGCATTATTTGTTAACGTCACTTTGTTATCGTGTAATAACTCTTTAATATTACGAGACAATCGCCCATAAGGGTCATAGCTAGTATAAGAAATTGTCTTAAAGCGCGTCGGGACTTCTGTTTCATGCTGTAAGTGAAATCCACATCCTGTTAAGGATATCGCTAATAACATAAATAATGCTACATACTTTTTCATATCTATAATCGCCTAAATTTAGTTATCAAACAATCTTAACTCACAACAAGATTTAATAATTTACCCGGAACGTAAATCACTTTACGGATAGTAACATCGCTCAAGTATTTTTGAATATTGGGTTCTTGTTTCGCTTGTGATACAACAAAATCTTGATCAGCATCAGCTGGCACCGTAAATTTACCACGGACTTTACCATTGATTTGCACAACAATAAGTTTTTCATCTTCAATCATTGCTGATTGGTCAGCAACAGGCCAAGTTGTGTTATCAATAGATTCGCTATGACCTAAAGCTTGCCACATAACAAAACAAGCGTGTGGCATCATAGGGTAAAGTAAACGAACAATCGCATTTAATGCTTCACTCATGAGTGCACGATCTTGCTCGGTTTCTTGTGGTGCTTTTTGTAAGCGGTTCATAAACTCCATGACAGCGGCAATAGCGGTATTAAACGTTTGGCGGCGTCCAATATCATCACTCACTTTAGCAATGGTTTTATGTAGCTCACGGCGTAATGATTTTTGCTCACTATCCAAAGAGGCAACATTAAGTTTAGCGGTTTGACCTTTTTGTGCATGTTCATACACTAAACGCCACACACGTTTAATAAATCGGTTGGCACCTTCAACGCCAGATTCTTGCCATTCCAAAGTCATATCTGCTGGCGAAGCAAACATCATAAACAATCGAACCGTATCAGCACCGTATTTTTCAACCATTTCTTGAGGGTCGATTCCATTGTTTTTGGATTTTGACATCTTCGTCATACCCGCATGGACTAGCTCATTGCCATGTTTATCAACGGCTTTAGCAATGCGACCTTTTTCATCACGTTCAATAGTGACGTCGGTTGGTGAAACCCAAATACGTTCATTGGTTGGGCTGGTATAATAAAATGCATCGGCGAGTACCATGCCTTGGCATAGTAAGCGTTTTGCTGGCTCATCGGACGATACTAAACCAAAATCACGCATTAATTTATGGAAAAATCTAAAATAAAGCAAATGCATAATCGCATGCTCAATACCACCGACATACTGATCAACAGGTAACCAATAATTAGCCGCTTTTTCGTCTAACATACCTTCGTCAAATTGTGGACAAGTATAACGGGCATAATACCAAGATGACTCCATAAAGGTATCAAACGTATCGGTTTCACGTAGAGCAGGCTGACCGTTCACCGTTGTTTTTGCCCAGTTAGGATCGGCTTTAATTGGACTAGTGATACCGTTCATTTCGACGTCTTCTGGCAAAATAACCGGTAACTGATCTTCTGGTGTTGGAATCGTTGTACCGTCTTCAAGCGTCACCATTGGGATAGGCGCCCCCCAATAACGTTGGCGGGAAACTCCCCAATCACGCAAACGGTAATTAACTTTACGTTGACCAATACCTAGCGCAATTAATTTATCGGCAACTGCATTAAACGCTTGATCAAAATCCAGACCATCAAACTCGCCAGAATTAAATAATTTGCCATGTTCAGTATATGCTTTTTCAGATAAGTCGGGCGCATTGCCGTCTTGAGTTAAAATAACAGGATTAATTGGTAAATTGTATTTTGAGGCAAACTCATAATCGCGCTCATCGTGACCCGGCACAGCCATGACCGCACCTGTACCATATTCAATTAGCACAAAGTTAGCAATCCAAACAGGGACTTTTTTGCCTGTTAATGGATGGATAGCATAAAAGCCAGTTGCAATGCCTTTCTTTTCCATTGTTGCCATATCGGCTTCGGCGGTTTTGGTGTTTTTACATTCAGCAACAAACTCAGCAATTTTTGCATCATTTTTTGCAGCTAATTGTGCAAGAGGATGTTCTGCTGCAACTGACACAAAGCTAACCCCCATTAAAGTATCAGGGCGCGTTGTATAAACACGTAATTTATCGGCATAATTTTCAACAGCAAAATCAAATTCAACCCCTTCAGAGCGACCAATCCAGTTACGTTGCATGGTTTTAACTTGTTCTGGCCAGCTCTCTAAGGTATCTAAATCATTAAGTAGCTCTTCGGCATATTCGGTGATTTTAATAAACCACTGTGGGATCTCTTTGCGTTCAACGGGGGTGCTACAACGCCAACAACAGCCTTCAACCACTTGCTCATTAGCAAGTACGGTTTGGTCATTTGGACACCAGTTAACCGCAGATGTTTTTTTATAAACTAGACCTTTTTCGTATAACTTGGTAAAAAACCATTGTTCCCATTTGTAATATTCTGGGCGGCAAGTTGTCACTTCGCGATCCCAATCATAACCGAAGCCTAAAAGCTGTAATTGTTTTTTCATATAGGCAATATTTTCGTAGGTCCATTTTGCCGGTGCAGTATTATTTTTAACAGCAGCCCCTTCAGCAGGTAAACCAAATGCATCCCAACCAATTGGTTGTAGTACATTTTTACCGTTTAAGCGTTGGTAACGTGAAATGGTATCGCCAATGGTGTAATTGCGAACATGACCAAGATGCAAACGCCCAGATGGGTAAGGTAGCATCGATAAACAGTAATATTTTTCTTTTGATGGATCTTCGGTAACGTGAAAAGTTTTATTGTCTTGCCAGTGTTTTTGCACTGTGGCTTCAATTTCATCTGGGCGGTATTGTTCTTGCATGACGAGTTAATGTCCTATCTACTATTGCTAATAAAAATATGTTGCTAATTGTATTGGTTATTTACACGTTTTACAAACGATATGTGAATCAAGAGTTAGTTTAAAATATGACTATAGAGTATTAGATAATAACTTTTTTATTCCACATATTGTTTTCTCTAATACCTACAACAATGGAATCAATATTTCTGAAGCTTCAGCTAATAATGTTCCATTTGAGTTTGCTAATTAATTGCCATTTAATCAAACTTAAATAGCAATTAATGTTATACAGAATTATTAATGGTTGGAACTCAAATCTAAAACAGCCTAACCACCATTAAAAACGCTAGTAAAGCGTGATAAAAATGAACGTTGCTCTTCTTTTGGCATGTTTTCAAGGTTGGCTTGAATGAGTTGATCGACTTTTTGTGTTTCGTTGACTAACCCTAATTCGTTATAGGCATTACGCATTAACAGCAAGGCTTCTTTAGTCGAATCGGTATCTGGGAACATCGATAGCATGTCAGTCACGCGGTTAATTACCGCTACATAAGCACCGCGTTTAGTATAAAACTGAGCTACTTTTAACTGATAGCGCGCTAATCTGTTTTTCAAAAATACAAGACGCTTTTGTGCATCGGCGGCATACTGACTACTTGGAAAGCTAGACACTAAATACGTAAAATCCTTAAACGCAGCTGCCGCGTAATTAGCATCGCGATCTGAACGATCAACATTAAACCAACCTTGGATCATATTGTCATCTTGCGCCATATTTGAAAGGCCACGCATATAAATAACCCAGTCAATATTTTGATGTGTTGGATTCAATTTTAAAAATCGGTCAATTGAGGCAATCGCCAACGGCAAATCGGCAGACTTATAATAAGCATAAATCAAATCAAGCTGCACTTGTTGTGAATAAGGACCGAATGGATAATTTTTATCCAATGACTCTAATACTTTAATACTGGATTTAATATTCCCATTTTCAAGCTCTGATTTAGCTTTATTGTAAAGCTCAATTTCGGGTACATTTTCAACATCTGGCTTAGAAGAAGTACAACCAATTAGCATGCCAGTTAAAGCGATAGCTAACAAAGAGTGTAAGCGCAATTTCATTCAGTTTTCAATCCAAATATAATTAAACATAAAAGGCGATGATTGGTATATAATACTCTAAAACAAAACAGCTTAAAATAGATAAATTACACATGCATGAGTTAAAATTATCAACCGAAATTGAACAACACCAATTAGGAATGCGCTTAGATCAAGCGTTGTCAGCACTTTTCCCCGATTATTCACGATCAAGAATAAAAGATTGGATCGTCAATAATAAAGTCACTGTTAATAACAATATAGTTAACAAACCAAAAGAAAAGGTCTTAGGTGGTGAAAAAATCACAATCAATGCCGAAATCGAAGAAGAAACCTATCACCAGGCTGAAGACATAAAACTCGATATTGTTTATGAAGATGACGACATCTTAGTTATCAACAAACCGCGTGATTTAGTCGTACACCCTGGTGCCGGCAATCCTGATGGAACGGTATTAAATGCTTTATTACATTATCATCCGGACATAGCGCGTGTACCGCGAGCTGGTATTGTTCATCGACTTGACAAAGATACCACTGGCCTGATGGTTGTTGCTAAAACCATTAACGCCCAAACACATTTAGTTGATGCGCTTCAACACCGAGAAATCACCCGTGAATATGAAGCAGTTGCTATGGGCATTATCACCGCAGGGGGTACGGTTGATCAACCCATCACTCGCCACCCGACCAAACGTACCCACATGGCGGTATTCCCGACCGGCAAACCAGCGGTTACACACTACCGAGTGATGGAAAAGTACCGCTTACATACCCGATTACGTTTACGCTTAGAAACAGGTCGAACTCACCAAATTCGTGTACATATGGCACATATTGCTCATCCATTAATTGGCGATCCACTTTATGGTGGACGCCCAAGACCGCCCAAAGGCGCAAGCGAATCGTTTATTCAAACCTTGCGCGACTTTGACCGTCAAGCACTACATGCCACTATGTTAAGCCTGTATCACCCCATCACAGGCGAACTCATGCAATGGAATGCACCAATACCGCAAGACATGCAGACACTAATTCAAGCCTTGCAAGAAGACACCGAACAACACAAAGATGAACTAGATTGGTAATCAACATGATAAAATCGATTTACCCGTATTGGATAGCGCCCAAAAACGTCCGAGCTTTCACTACAACACGAATAGGCGGTGTCAGCATGGCGCCATTTGCGAGCTTAAATATGGGGAGTCGAACAGGCGACAATTTAGAACACATAGCGCAAAACCGTCAGCGCCTAATACAAACCGAACAGATACCTAGCGAACCCTATTGGTTAACTCAAACCCACAGCACCATAACGCTGGATATATCGCAAATCGCTTTACAAACAGCAACAGGCAACATTCCTAACCAAACCATAGAAGCCGACGCATCTTATACCCATCAACCCAAACAAGTTTGCGTCGTACTCACTGCCGATTGTATGCCAGTCTTGTTTTGTACAACCAATGGTGACGAAGTTGCGGCAGCACATGCAGGATGGCGAGGATTATGTAATGGAATACTGGAAGAAACCGTCAAAAAATTTGCCTCGCCACGGTCAAACATCATCGCATGGCTTGGGCCAGCAATCAGCGCCAAAAAGTTTGAAGTTGGTATTGACGTCAAGGAACAATTTGAAAAAATCGACCGCAATGCAAAAATTGCTTTTAAATTAATCAACCCTGCTGAACAAAAATACTTAGCCGACCTTTACTTAATTGCTAAACAACGCTTACAGTCAATAGGAGTAACTAAGATTTTTGGAGGTGATTTTTGTACTTATACTGAACAAGACAAGTTTTTTTCATACCGTCGTGAAAATAAAACAGGGCGGATGGCATCGATGATTTGGTTTGAGTGAGTTTTTTGCCAAACTCCTTAAAAAACAACGCAAGGCTGTATGATGTGGTCTTTTTATAGTTACTTGTATCATCTTGATACTCGCCTCTAAGAGGTCACTTTTGCTTTGCTCATATGTTCAACTTCGCTTCAAACAAATTTGTGTTCCCGATGAAGTATAGCCACACCAAACATCCTTGTTTGGTGTGGTGACCTTACTCTGTTGTTGGCATTATTCTGACACCAGAACAAGACAAACTTAATAGCCTTGATTGATTTTTACGCAAGTTTTTTTGCTAAAAATCAGTCAGGAAAGGTATTGATTTTATTGAAGTTTTTTGTTTGGTGTTTTTAAGGAAAATCAATCGTTTACACAAACTTGACAAGGTGCCAACATCTGACAAATCAACAAAACTACGAATAGGGAACCATAATAAGAACCATTTAACTAACTAAAAAAACGTCTGAAAAAGATATCGATTTTAATCATATTTTTATTTTGATGCTTAAAAAAAACACAAACCACCCCCTTTATCACTTTCGTTATTTACAATCCCCACTCTAACCTCTAAACTACTCGGCGTTCTCAACGGGGTGCCCAGTAGGGCTGAGAATGTTAGATTGGCTAACATAACCCGTCGAACCTGAACTGGATCATGCCAGCGGAGGGATTTGAGTTATTATACCTGCTCAAACCTTTTGTCTTTTATTTGCTATTTTGGAGGCAAAATGTTTTTTAAAAATGTCTTATTACCTTTAGGCTTGTTTGCGCTTTTTATGCTCAATAACGCCAATGCTACCAACGAAAAACCTACATTAACCGTTTATAGTTACAATTCGTTTATTTCAGAATGGGGACCTGGTCAGGCGATTAAACAGGGGTTTGAAGCGCAGTGCGATTGCCAACTTGAAATTGTTGCATTAGGCGATGGCGTAGCGGTTTTAAATCGAATTCGTCTTGAGGGCGATAGAACCAATGCCGATGTGATTTTAGGGTTAGACAATAACCTTTTAGACCAAGCCAAACAGGCGGGTATTGTTATTCCTCATAAAATTAGTAAGCCCAATAATTTAAATACCGACTGGTGGGATAGTGATTTTATGCCTTATGATTTTGGCTATTTTGCATTTATTTATAATCAACAAAAAATTAATCATCCACCAAGGAGTATGCACGAGCTAGTTGATAATCAAGCCAACTGGAATATTATTTATCAAGATCCAAGAACCAGTACACCAGGGTTAGGTTTATTATTTTGGGTGAAGAAGATATACGGTGATGATGCTGCATCTGCTTGGCAAAAAATAGCTAATAATACCGTGACAGTGACCAAAGGTTGGAGCGAAGCTTATGGTCTATTTTTGAAAGGAGAGGCCGATTTTGTGCTTAGTTATAGCACTTCACCTGTTGCGCATATTATGAATGATAATGATCATCGTTATGCGGCGGCTATTTTTGATGAAGGCCATTACCGCCAAGTTGAAGTTGTGGGCATTACTAAGTATAGTCAACAACCAGAACTTGCACGTTCATTTTTGCGATATCTATTAACCCCTGAAATACAGCGCCAATTTGCTGAAAAAAATTTCATGTATCCAATTATTAATATTCCATTACCCGAAGCTTTTCAACAAATTAAGCCAGTCAATAAACCGCTTGAGTTTGATGCCAAGCAAGTTGAACAGAATCAAAAAGCGTGGGTACGTGAATGGAAAGCCACCATTAGTAAGTAGTTTTATTTAGCCCAATGTTGAAATTAAGAACATTACTTCCAGGTTTTAGCGCTGCAAGCTTCATCTTAATTGTATTAGGCACAGCACTATGTGCGCTTTGCTTGGTCGCTATCAAATCTAATAATGTAACTGTCTATTTTGATAGTTATTTGATGCATTTGATTTGGATAACAGTATTTCAAGCAATGCTATCGACATTATTATCTGTCCTATTGGCCATATTAATGGCGAAAGCTTTATCAATGGTCAATTTTTGGGGTAAACGGTTATTGTTACGCATAATGCCTATTACCTTTATTTTACCCACACTTGTTGTTGTAACGGGGCTGCTGTCTGTTTATGGAAAACATGGCTTATTGGCTGGGGTTTTCAATTGGTTGGGGTTGCCATTTATTACATCCATTTATGGCTTAAAAGGTATATTACTTGCGCATGTGTTTCTTAATTTTCCGTATGCTTGTTGTTTATTTTACCAAACCTTAAATAACGTGCCAGTCGCACACAAACAGTTAGCGACGCAGTTAAATTTTTCGAGTTTTACTTATTTTAAATTGGTTGAATGGCCACTGCTACGTCGGCAATTGTTCCCGATGGCATCGCTTATTTTTATGCTTTGTTTTTCGAGTTTTGCCATAGTATTAACGCTTGGTGGTGGACCAAAATATTCCACAATTGAAGTGGCTATTTATCAATCTATTCGTGAGTTTGATTTGATGCAAGCTGTATTTTTAGCCTGTTTGCAGTTAGTTTGTTGCGTTAGTTTTATGCGGTTGATGCAAAAAACAAATTATAACAAAAGACTTAGTGTGAACTGCGTTAGGAAAAATTATTGTGTGCCGGTTTCGTTTCACTTAGCGTTGTTGAGTATGGTGATTATTGTTATTGGTGGGTTATTTATTATTTTACCCATCATTACAATACTTATTGAAGGGATTTATTTTTTTAAGTTGTCATTTTTAACGGCGACTTTTCAAAATGCTGTTATGTTTTCGGTATTAATTGCTTTGGGATCGGCAATGCTTGCTATGCTACTTGCTTTATTATTACTTTATACCAACAGCCGCCTATTGATTAATCAGCAAATAAAGTGGAGTAATCGATTAATGTTGATTGGAACGCTGATTTTAATTATTCCAAGTATGGCACTGGCGTCGGGTATGTTTTTAATGTTATTTTCGTATGCTTATAGTTCTGTGCTTGTTTGTGTCTTAATTATGTTGTGTAATGGGTTAATGGCATTACCTTTTGTATTAAAAAATCTTGCCGCACCAATGTATGATGTGACTTCACGTTACTGGCAATTAAGCCAATCACTTAATATTAATGGGTTTTTACATTTTTATTTGATCGAATACAAGGCGCTAAAAAAATTAATCATTCAGAGTTTTGCTTTTTCTGCGATATTGTCATTGGGTGATTTTGGTATTGTTGCGTTGTTTGGTGGGCAGTCTGTCATTACGCTACCCTATTATTTGTATGAACAGATTTCTCATTATCATTATCAAGAAAGTACCGTAACGGCTGCATTATTGTTAATATTATCTTTTAGTTTGTTGGCTGTGATAGATTATGATCGAACTGAATCAAATTAATTATCAATATGATAATTTTAAAATACACTTTAATGTTGATATACCAACAAAAGAACGTGTCGTCATTGTTGGACCTAGTGGTGCAGGTAAAAGTACTTTATTAAATTTAATTGCTGGATTTATTCATCCAGAATCGGGCGATATCATTCTTAATAAACAATACGCAAATAACTTACTCCCTGGCAAACGCCCTGTATCAATGTTGTTTCAAGATAACAATTTATTTAGTCACTTAACTGTTGAACAAAATATTGCTTTAGGACTTAAGCCATCATTAAAATTAACGGTAACTGAGCAACAGACTATTTGTGACATTTTAATTCAAGTGGGATTGGATGGATTTGGCAAACGATATCCAGAACAGTTATCAGGTGGGCAACGCCAGCGAGTGGCACTTGCGCGTTGTTTAATTCAACATCGGCCTATTTTATTATTGGATGAGCCGTTTTCAGCGCTTGATCAAGCTCTACGTTATGAAATGTTAGCATTAGTTAATCAAATTTGTGATAAGTTTAATTTAACCTTAATGATGGTATCACATTATCTTGATGATTCGCTCAGTTACTTTTCGCGTTGTTTGGTTGTGGATAATGGGCAGATTGTTTTTAATGGTTTGCCAAAACAACTAAAACAATCTGAAAATAATCACATTGCCAAAATGTTGGGTTTTAACGTTTAATAAACAGTAGTCGTTAGGGGCTAAATAAAGGTCTTTAGCTGACTATTTATCGATTATTCTTCTAAATTATTAACTCACGACTATTTATTGTTGATAACTTATTATTTAAATTAAAATTGTTATATCTTAAGGTTTTATTAATCTATTTTGCGTAGATTGTTTTTAATAATTAATAACAAACTTATTTAATATCTATGCAAAACACCAAAGCAAATTGTTCTTTTAGTCGATCAGCACTTATCTTTAATATTCTATTTTTTACTTATTTTTCTAGTGCGTTGCAATTGTATATTTTCTTTTCTGGTCATTCTAATGTTATTGGATTGCGTGATTCTATTATTTATAGTTTGATTTGGCTTATTCCTGTTTTAATTTTTCCTAACTATACGCGGAGTATTGCGACTGTTTTGGGGATGATTGTGGGTAGTTTGTCTTTGATTTCTATCGGATATTTTATTATTTATCGACAGGAATTTTCGCAAAGTGTCTTTTTTATTATGGCGGAATCAAACTTTACTGAGTCTAGTGAGTTTATTCAGCAGTATTTGAGCATTAAATTAGTTGTGATTTTGATTATTTATAGCTTGGTTGGGATTTTTCTGTGGACTAAAGTAAAACCAGTTTATGTCAAAAGCTATACTAAATGGATTGTATCAATGTTAATTGTGATTTATGCCATTATGCCGGTGTTTATTAGTGTCACAATAAAAAAATCATCTATCAAGAAAGCGGGATCGCATCTGCTAACACGTATGGAAACAACCGTACCATGGCAATTACTTAATAGTTATTTAGCCTATCGTTCACAATTATCAAATATGGAAGATATTTTAAACCATTTGCAAACATTACCCCCGTTAGAAAATTTAAAAGATGCCAACGGTAATACCCCAAGAACGTTAGTGCTAGTAATAGGTGAATCAACAACACGCAATAGAATGGGCATTTATGGTTATGGGCGGGATACTACACCACAAATTGAGCAGTTTAAAAAAGATAATCCGAATTTTGTGGTATTTAATGATGTGGTTTCATCAAGACCTTATACTATTGAAATTTTGCAACAAGCGTTAACTTTTGCTGATGAACAGCACCCAGATTTATATTTAAAAACGCCGTCTTTAATCCATTTAATGAAACAAGCTGGTTATAAAACGTTTTGGATCACCAATCAGCAAACGATGACTAGGCGTAATACGATGTTAACGATGTTTTCTCAGCAAACGGATGAACAGTTTTATATGAATAACGATCGTAATCAAAGTGCAAGGCGATATGATGAGTCCGTTTTTGAACCATTTAAAAAAGTGTTGAATGATCCAAGTGAGAAGAAATTCATTGTTATTCATTTGCTAGGCACGCATATGAAATACGCGTTCCGTTACCCAAAAGATGGTGAGCATGATCGTTTTAAAGATAAAACAGGCATTACATTTAATATCGATGACGATAAAGTCGATGTGTATAATACTTATGATAATGCCATAAGTTATAACGATTATATTACGACAACGCTTTTTAATATCTTTAAAGATAGCCAAGAAAATGGCTTTATGTTGTACTTTTCAGATCATGGCGAAGATGTTTATCAAACCTCTCCACACAATATCTTAGGGCGAAACGAAAAAGCACCAACTCGCACCATGTATACTGTGCCATTTATGCTGTGGCAATCACCAACATGGGTAGCAACTCATCCGAATCATTATCAACATTATGTGGATCGCAAATTTAGTACGCAAGATTTGATTCACACGTGGTCTGATTTAGCGGGGTTAAGCTATAACTTATACGTTCCTGAAAAAAGTATTGTTAATCCTAATTTTCATCAATCAACGCGCTGGATTGGCGATCCTTATGATAAAAATGGTTTAATTGATTTTGATAAATTGGCTAAGTAACCGTAAAGGCTATTTACACAACAGTTTTAGTTGTGATATTGTATATTTATACAGTATTTTTTGGTGTTGTGAAGCCGTTTTATGCGAAAAATTATTCATGTCGATATGGATTGTTTTTATGCCGCCGTTGAGATGAGAGATAATCCCCGTTATCGCAATTTGCCCATTGCGGTTGGGGGTGATCCCCGTAAACGTGGTGTAGTTGCCACTGCCAATTATTTAGCTCGTCAATATGGTATACATAGTGCTATGTCAATGGCACAAGCTATTAAATTGTGCCCTAATCTTAAAATTATACCAGGTAGGCATGCGGTTTATAAAGAAGTGTCAAAACAGATCCACCAAATTTTTAGGCGGTATACTGAATCTATAGAGGCTTTATCGCTTGATGAGGCTTACCTTGATGTGACCGATTGCAAGCTTTGTTACGGTTCAGCTACCTTAATTGCTCAAGATATTCGCCAAGCTATTTTTAAGGAACTTGAATTAACGGCGTCTGCTGGTGTTGCTCCACTTAAATTTCTTGCAAAAATTGCTTCAGATATGAATAAGCCTAATGGCCAGTATGTGATAACACCTGATGAGGTCGATGGTTTTATTGCGCAGCTTCCTTTAAAAAAAATCCCTGGTGTAGGTAAAGTCACAGAAAAGAAGCTGGCACAATTAGGGCTATTTACGTGTAAAGATGTCGTTAATTACGACGTAACAAAATTATTCAATCAATTTGGTAAATTTGGACGCATATTGTATGAGCGATGCCAAGGTATTGATGATCGCGAAATTTATAATGACAGGCAACGTAAATCCGTTGGGGTAGAGCGTACTTTAACTGACGACATCCATAGTTGGGATGAGTGTTTATTGCAGTTTGACCCATTATTTGAAGAGATAGAAAAACGATTAAGTAAAGTGCGTGCTGACTTATCGATCGCTCGGCAAGGTGTCAAATTTAAGTTTGACGATTTTCAACTGACAACTCAAGAGCATGTATGGTCTAAATTAGATAAAGCCGATTTGATTGAACAAGCGCATAAAGTTTGGTTAGAACGACGTAATGGTCGTGGTGTTCGGTTAATTGGTTTTCATGTAACGTTAATTGATCCACAAGTTGAAAAACAGTTAATTTTTCCGTTTTAGGTATTTTTTATCAAAAAAATGAGGATGCAGGCAAAATCTTAGTGCATCCTCGTAATAATATTTCTGTTAACTGATAATTATGATTTTAAACTTGCACCGTTGGTGCTAATCACTTGTTTATACCATTCAAATGAATCCTTTTTATAACGTTTCATGCTACCGTTACCAGCATTGTCACGGTCAACATAAATCACGCCATAACGTTTTTTCATTTCGCCAGTGGTGAATGATACGACATCAATAATCCCCCATGCGGTATAGCCAATCACATCAACGCCATCATAATCCATTGCAGTTTGCATGGCTTTAATGTGTGCACCTAGATATTCAATACGTGGTTTGTCGTGCACTTGATTGCCATTTTCAAGTTCATCAATTGCACCAAAACCATTTTCCACAATAAACAGTGGTAATTGATAACGATCATACAAACGATTGAGTGTATAACGTAAACCTTCAGGGTCAATTGGCCAGCCCCAATCACTGCTTTTAATATAAGGATTTTCAACTGCATTGGGTAGTGCACCGTTAACGATGTTATCGCGATTATCATTTTTGGCATCCGCTTTTACAACCGTTGACATATAGTAGCTAAAGCCAATGTAATCAACGGTGCCTTGTTTTAAGTAAGTTAGATCTTCATCGGTGATATCTAGCTTATAGCCTTCACGTTCAAACTCTTTTAAAGCATAAGCAGGGTAATAACCACGAACGTGAACATCAGGAAAGAAGAAGCGTTGATGCATAGCAATTTCTGATGCCATCATGTCTTCAGGGTTACAAGAATATGGATAAATTGGCACATGTGACACCATACAACCAATTTGAAAATCCGGATTGATTTTTTTACCAGCAATCACTGCCTTAGCACTGGCTAATAGTTCATAGTGAGCAACTTGGTACAGGACTTCTTGCGGATTTTCGCCCGGTTTAACTTGTACGCCCGAGTTAGTCCAAAAGAAGATAGGGTTACTGGTATCCATTTGATTGTTGATTTCGTTAAATGTCATCCAGTATTTGACTTTATTTTTATAACGCTCAAAACATGCAGTGGCAAAACGTTCAAAAAATTCGACTGTTTTACGGTTTCTAAAACCACCATACTGGCGAGCAATATGTAACGGCATTTCAAAATGCGATAAGGTGATAACAGGTTCAATGCCGTGCGCAATTAATTCATCAAAAACGTTATCATAAAAGCGAAGTCCTTCTTCGTTTGGTTCAAGCTCATCACCTTTTGGAAAAATTCGAGTCCAGGCGATCGAGGTACGTAAACATTTAAGACCTAATTCGGCAAATAGTTTGATATCGTCTTTATAATGATGATAAAAATCAATCGCGGTATGGTTTGGATAAAATTTACCTGCTTCGATATCTTGGGTGATTTGTCTTGCAACGCCATGTGCGCCTGCAGTCATAACATCAACCACGCTTGGTCCTTTACCGCCTTCGTTCCAGCCACCTTCAAATTGGTGAGCGGCTAAAGCACCGCCCCATAAAAATGGTTTTTTAGTCATTTTTGATTCCTTGTTATTGCTTAATTTTAAATATGATATCATCAACTGTAACTTCTGTTTTATCAGTTAATGAAATGAATTGGAATTGATCGGTATTAACAATAATAATTGGGGTAATTAACGGGTAGCCAGCTTGCTTGATTGCCTCAGGATTGAAGCTGATTAGTAAATCACCTTTTTTAACTTTTTGGTGTAATTCAACGTGATATGCAAACTCATTATTGGTTAAATTAACCGTATCAATTCCCACATGAATTAATAACTCAACGCCATTATCTAATGTTAATCCAATGGCATGTTTAGAATTTTCAAATACCGCAGTTACCTCGGCATCAAAAGGCGCATAAACGTGATTATCAGTAGGTTCAATTGCAATTCCTTCACCCATTAGTTTTTTTGAAAAAGCAGGATCGGGCACTTCACTTAATGGTAAAGCATGACCTGTCATTGGGCTTTTAATGTCAACTTCATCAAGAAGAATTTTAGGATTATCGTCTTGGTTATTGATAGTTTTTTGGTTGTTAAAATTATCTTGTATCGTTTCGCCAGTGCCAAAAATTTGGATTAAAATTACAGGGCCAATTAATGCAATTGCTGAACCAATTGCCACACCAAAAAATGAACTCATATTATCGGGTTTAATGGCATTGACAATGGTTAATGGTCCTGGTAGTGCTGCATAAGTATAGTAATAAGGTGTAAAGAACCCAGCAACAATGCCACCCAAAGATGCGCAGATACATCCATAAATAAATGGCTTTTTAAAACGTAAGTTTACACCATAAATAGCAGGTTCAGTGATACCAAATAAACCAGTGATAAATGCAGATAATGAAACACCTTTCATTTCTTGTGTTTTAGTTTTTATATAAAAACCTAGTGCAGCACCCACTTGACCAATTACGGCAATAGTTTGGAATGCTTGGAAAGAATCTTGCCCATATTGATTGATATTTTCGGTGATGACAGGTGTTATTCCCCAATGTACACCAAAAATAACCAATACTTGCCATACAGCACCAATCAACCCACCCGCAATGAAAGGCGCAAGATTAACTACCCAATTATAACCATTAGCAATATAGTGAGCTGCGTTTGCAGTTATTGGTCCTATAGCAATAAGTGTTGATGGCACCATAATCACTAAACAGATTAAAGGCATTAAAAGAGGTTTGATAATACTATGTAATCGTGGTTCCAAAAATCGCTCTAAATACGACAGTAGCCACACCAAAAAAAGTGGCGGTAGTACGGTTGAGTTATAAGGCGTTTCTGATAATGCAATACCAAATAAATCGATTTCTGTCCCTGCTTTGATTAATTCTGCCAATTTTGTCCAAGTGGGTGAAAGTAATGCGGCACAACAAGCCACCGCAATGTAAATATTACAACGAAAATGTTGTGAAGCAGTAATAGCAATAAAAATTGGGAGAAAGAAAAAAGGTGCCCAAGAAATAAAGTCAAAAATTTTATAAGTACTAGTTGTTTCAAGTTCAGGAAAGGCTAATTTAATTAAAATTAAGATCCCTTGTAAAATCCCCGAAGCGGCTAAAACGTAAACAAACGGCGCAAAAACAGCTGACATCGTCGCAATAACACGATTTAAAATATTCGCTTTATCGTCATTCGTTACTTTTTTATCAGTATTAATCAGTTGAGTAAAGGCGTTATAAACTTTATCAACATGTGTACCAATAACCACCTGGATTTGACCACCTTTTTCAACAACGGTAATCACGCCCGGCAATTTAGCGATGTTCTCTTTTGCGTGATCTGGTGTATGTTGGGTAACAAGGCGAAGACGCGTTGCACAGCGAGAAACGGTCACAATATTATTTTCACCGCCTAGCTCATTTAAAATATCGACAGCTAGTTTGTTATAATCTCTAATTTTTGAAGACATCCATAATTGAACTGCCCCCCAAAAGTTGGATTGTTTAAATCTACTTTTGGGAACAAAATTATGGCCAAAAAATATCCATTCGATTTTAAAAAACAAGTTATTGAACATTATTTTAAGAGTAATGATGGTTATGGTTTAACCGCTTGGCACTTTCAAGTGCCTGTCGGTACAGTGGAGTCGTGGGTAAAGTTATATAAAAGAAAAGGCATTGAAGGACTAAAACCCGTCACAAAACCAAGGTATTTTTCTCCAGATTTTAAATACAAAGTGGTCAGGTATTTTATAGACAATCATCTTTCACAAAATCAAGCTGCTTTGGCGTTTGATATACACTTTGGATATGTAGGCCACTGGTTTAAAATATACCAAAAATATGGCAAAGCAGGTTTTTCAATGACACCGAATCCACCACAGGGAAAAGCAGATAAAAAAATGGCTCAAAAAGTTAAAAAAAATAGTGAAAAAACAAAAGAAGAATTGCTCGAAATGGTCAGTGACCTTGAAGTGGAGGTGGCTTATCTAAAAAAGTTGGATGCCTTACTTCGACAAAAGAGATTAGAAAAAAAGAAAAGTATCAAATAGTTGATGAATTAAGGAAAAAATATCCCTTAAATAAATTGCTTAGCGCATCAGGTTTGTCGCGAAGTACTTTTTACTATCACGATTCGGCTAAATCTAAAATTGATAAAAATAGTGAATTAAAAGCGCTTATTATCAAGATTTATGAAGATAACTTTAGTCGCTATGGTTATCGACGAATTACGGCTGAATTACAAAATAAGAATGTCATTGTGAATCATAAAAAGGTGCTACGTTTAATGAAAGAAATGAGCTTAAAATCCTTGATAAGAGGAAAGAAATATCGTTCTTATAAATGTCGTCTTAGTGCTGTGCCCAATCTATTAAACCGTGATTTTAAGGCGACTAAACCTGGTCAGAAATGGGTAACGGATGCAACTGAGTTTAAAGTGGGAAGTAAAAAACTGTATTTATCACCTATATTAGATTTATACAATCGGGAAATTGTGGCTTATAACTTCAGTGAACGCCCTTGTTATGAATTGGTTGGTGATATGT
>NZ_JBXSQH010000011.1:0-64071 GCF_057063525.1 Gilliamella sp. X-46
AAGTCCGTAGACTTTTCATTCTTCGTCTCGCAAGTGCCCACACAGATTGTCTGTTTCTTCTTTTTAAAGAGCTGACAGCTTTTATATTAACCAAACATTTTACCGCTTTAGTTTGCTGTCTCAAGGGTTGCGTATGTTACTCACTTCACCCGCAAACGTCAACCCCTATTTTACAAATTTTGCTTTTTTTAAATT
The DNA here is from genome assembly GCF_057063525.1 of Gilliamella sp. X-46. NCBI lineage: Bacteria > Pseudomonadati > Pseudomonadota > Gammaproteobacteria > Orbales > Orbaceae > Gilliamella > Gilliamella sp. X-46. Next base: position 196 of record NZ_JBXSQH010000011.1, read on the forward strand.
AAACGATTGCTTTTTGCACAAAACAACCAGTTATAAGGTTATTTTTATTTGTTTTACTACATTGAGAGCTTTATTAATCGCTTCTTTAACCGTTACCGATTTAGCTAACGCAACCCCCATTCTTCTTGTCCCTTTCACTTCTGGTTTTCCAAATAAACGTAAATCAGTTTGCAATTCACTTAATGCTTTATCAAGATTAGCAAAAGTGACTTGTTTTGAATCACCTTCAATCAATAAAACAGCTGATGCACATGGTCCATATTGTTCTATAATAGGAATCGGCAGTCCTAATATTGCCCTAGCATGCAGTGCAAATTCAGATAGATTTTGTGAAATTAATGTCACCATACCTGTATCATGCGGACGAGGTGATACCTCACTAAACCATACCTGATCGCCTTTAACAAACAATTCAACACCAAATAACCCTCGCCCACCTAATGCATCTGTTATTTTAGTCGCAATATCTTTTGCCTGTTTCAATGCCTTGTCAGACATCTGCTGAGGTTGCCAAGATTCTCGGTAATCACCTTGTTCTTGACGATGCCCTATTGGTTCACAATATGACACCCCCTTAATATGTCTAACTGTAAGTAGAGTAATTTCGTAATCAAAATCAATAAAACCTTCGATGATAACTTTTCCACCGCCAGCTCTACCACCTTCTTGTGCATATTTCCATGATGATTCAATATCGGCTTCACCTCTTAATAACGATTGTCCTTTACCAGAAGAGCTCATAACAGGTTTAACTAAGCAAGGAAAACCTATTTCTTTGACTGCTTTTCTAAATTCAGTTGCATTTTCAGCAAATCGATAAGGTGACGTTGGTAATTTTAATTCCTCCGCTGCAAGTCGACGAATTCCTTCACGATTCATGGTAAGTTGTGTTGCTTTTGCTGTTGGAATAACTGTAAAACCTTTTTCTTCCAACTCGATTAGTGTAGATGTTGCTATGGCTTCGATTTCTGGAACAATATAATCTGGATTTTCTGCTTCAATGACTTTTCTTAAAGCATCTCCATCAAGCATATTAACGATATGGTACCGATGAGCAACTTGCATCGCAGGCGCATTTGCATAACGATCAACGGCAATAACCTCACACCCCAATCGTTGTAACTCAATGACAACTTCTTTAGCAAGTTCGCCTGCACCGCAAAGTAATACTTTAGTTGAAGTTGGTGATAATGGCGTTCCTAGTTTAGTCATAATTTCCTCTTACGCAGTAAATTTTTCGGGAAAACAACATCCTAAAACAAAAAATCGGGACAATTATCCCGATTTGATTGATACTAAATTAGTTTTGGTATGGATCGCGCAAAATCATTGTTTCACTTCGATCTGGTCCTGTTGAAATAATATCAATTGGTGTTTCGGTTAACTCTTCAATCCGTTTAATATAAGCTTTAGCTGCTTGTGGAAGAGCATCATAACTTTTCATACCAAAGGTTGATTCACTCCAGCCAGGCATTGATTCATAAACAGGTTTAACTAAACTCCACTCTTCAGCTGCCGCAGGAGCGTTTTTGATAACTTCACCATTTGGTAATTGATAGCCAATACAGATTTTAACTTCTTTAAGCCCATCTAACACATCAAGTTTAGTTAAACAAAATCCTGAAACAGAATTAAGTTGTACTGCCTTGCGAACAGCAATAGCATCAAGCCATCCAGTACGACGACGACGACCTGTTGTTGCACCAAATTCATTACCTTGCTTACATAAGTACTCACCAGTCTCATCAAATAATTCAGTAGGAAACGGCCCAGCACCAACACGTGTAGAATAGGCTTTGACAATACCTAGCACATAACCAACATAACGCGGACCAAAACCAGAACCTGTAGCAACACCACCAGCTGTGGTATTAGAAGAAGTCACAAAAGGATAAGTTCCATGATCAATATCAAGTAATGTACCTTGTGCCCCTTCAAACATAATTCTCTCGCCTTTTTTGCGTGCTTCCTCTAAAAGAGCAGGAATATCCGCAATCATAGCAACTAAAATATCAGCTATCGCTAATGTATTATCTAAAACTTGTTGATAGTCTACTGCTTCTGATTTGTAGTAATTAACTAATTGGAAATTATGATATTCCATCACTTCTTTTAATTTTTCAGCAAAAGCTTGGCGATCACGTAAATCACCAACCCTAAGTCCTCGTCTCGCTACTTTATCTTCATAGGCTGGACCAATACCACGCCCTGTTGTTCCAATAGCTTTACTACCACGTGCTTTTTCTCGCGCTTGGTCTAATGCAATATGATAGGGTAAAATTAAAGGACATGATTCGGAAATAAGGAGTCTTTCTTTAACAGGAATACCACTTTTTTCTAACTCATTCATTTCTTTCATTAAGGCATCTGGACATAGTACAACACCATTAGCAATAATACTTGTCACTCCATTGCGTAAGATTCCTGATGGAATTAAATGTAATACAGTTTTTTCACCATTAATCACTAATGTATGACCAGCATTATGTCCACCTTGATAACGAACAACATATTTTGCTTTTTCTGTGAGTAAATCAACAATTTTACCTTTGCCTTCATCACCCCATTGCGTACCTAGCACAACAACATTATTACTCATAGATTATTTATCTCATTCAATTATTTATTAGATTTTAATTTCATATATTGAAAAAATTCACTATCAGGGCTAATAATCATAATATCATTACCTGTAAAACTTTGTTCATAAGCTTTTAAACTACGAATAAAGCTAAAAAACTCAATATCTTTGCTAAAAGCATCAGCATAAATTTTAGCTGCATTAGCATCACCTTCACCACAAATAGCTTGAGATTCGCGTTCAGCTTCAGATAGTATCTTTGTTACTTCAAGTGTAGTCTCTGCTTGTATTTCATTCACTACCTGAATGCCTTGAGAACGTTGATCTTCTTTCATTTTATCATAAATAGATTTAGATATTTCTTGAGGAAAACTAACATTTTTTATACGAATATCAATAACTTCAACACCAAAAGATCGTATGCTTACTTCATTACTTTCAGAACCTTTTTCGACAAGATTTCCTGTTGAATTATTCTCAACCACCGTCTGAGCAAGACCATTTAATGCATATTTGATACGTACCACGATAGAATCATGGGAACTATTATTTGTGTCATTAAAAATATCAGTGGTATTTAGTTTACCAATTTCAGACTTTAAACGACTATTTAAACGAGCAAACAATAAGTTTTCAATATTATTATTTCCTGCAATAGCTTTATAGTATTGATTAAAATCAACAACCCTCCATTGCACAAAATAATCAACAACTAAGTCTTTATTGTCACGCGTTATGAATTTTTGTTCACGATCTAGCTTGCTAGAATTATTTATAGTTTGAATTTTAGCATCAATAACTTTGACATTATCCATTCCTGGAACTTTAAAATGTAATCCAGGCTCTGATACACCTATAATTTTATTAAATCGTAAAACAACACCACGAGTTCCTTCTTCGATAACATAGGTACTAGAAAAAAACACACCAACTAAAATTAATGTTAAAGGAATCAATAATTTGCGCATATTTATCTCCTTACTTTCCTATAAACCGCGGAGTCCGCGCAGTATTTCCAATATTGGAGTTATTCGTATTATCTTTAGCCTCTTTTGGTAATTCCTGTGTTGTTTGAGACAGATCTTTTACTACTTCTGAAGAATTCGACATATCTTTACTATTTGAGTTTGGTAAAGTCAATGACTCAGAATCTTTTTTATTTTTGTTTTTTAACAGTTGATCTAATGGTAAAACCACTAAATTTCCACTTTTATCATTAACTACAATTTTACTGGTCTTGGCTAATATTCTTTCCATAGTTTCAATATATAGACGCTCTTTTGTAAGTTCTGGTGCCACTTTATATTGTGATAATACTTTTTCAAAACGAACTACATCACCAGCAGCTTCAAGTTCCACTTTAACTTTATATGCATTTGCATTAGCTAAAATTACTGCTGATTGAGCTTTTGCTTCTTGAACTTTTGTGGCTTTTTTAGTTGTAGCGTTGTTTATTTCGCGTTTTTTATCTTCTTGAGCTTTCATAACACCATTAAAAGCTTCTTGTACTGCTTTAGAAGGACTAACTGATTGGAAATTAATATCAACTATACTAATCCCCATATCATAATTATTAATAATATTAGTTAATTCATCTTTTATACGGTTTGCTAATGCCAAACTGTCATTAGTAAAGACACCCTTCATACCAAATCTATCAAATTCGGTGCGCAAAGCACTATCTGCTGCTTGTTGTAAGCTATCTTTAACATTAGTGACATTAAATAAATATTTAATAGGATCGACGATACTATATTCTACCTTCATCTCAACGAAGTCTAAATCATCTCCGGTTGTTATCATAAAACCGTCTAGATTAAAATTTCGCGTACTTTGTACATCAACTTTATACACTTTATCAATCAACGGTGGATTCCAATTTAATCCAGGTTGAATAATTTCAGGTTGAACTTTACCAAAGCGAGTAATAACCCCAAGTTCACTTTGATTAATAGTATAAAAACCGCTCATACCCCAAATCATAACGAGTAAAACGACTACCGATAGAATAATTTTAGTAGCATTGATTGGCAATTTAATTCCAGAACCACCTCTATTATTACCAAAATTACCTTTTTTTAAGAATCCCTTAACTTTATCAAATAAACCATTAGATGAATTATTAGCCGGTTTTTTGTTATTATTACCCCATGGGTCGTTATCTTGTCCGTTATTTCCGGGCTGATTCCACGCCATATTTTATATGCTCCATTTAACAATTAGTTGTTATTTTGCTTATTGATTAAGTATAACAGATCTGGTTCTTGTTTACAGAGGCGATTCCATTCAATAGAGGGAATTCTCACATCTAGATGAAAACTACCATCCTCATTAATAAATTCATTTTCTACTGCATTTAACTGATATAAACGACTTCTTAGTCTTGCTAAATAAGCCGGCACACTCAAATGGCAAACCTGAATTTGCTTAGCGAGTCTTTCTTTTAACGCAATGAATAATTGATCCAATCCTAAACCATTTTGCGCTGAAATCCAAACTCGAATAGGCATACCGTTTTCATCTCGATCAATACTTGGTTGTTTACCGTCTATCAAATCGATTTTATTCATAACAAGTAATGTTGGAATTTCGTATGCATTAATTTCCAGCAAAACATCATCAACGGCATGCATATTATCCAATAAATTAGGATCTGCTGCATCAACAACATGTAATAGCAATGTGGCTTCCTGCGTTTCAAGTAGTGTCGCTTTAAAAGCGGCAATTAAATCGTGGGGTAAATGACGAATAAAACCAACTGTATCTGCTAAAACAACTTCGCCAACATCATCAACAGTAATCCGCCGTAGCGTTGGATCGAGCGTAGCAAATAACTGATCAGCAGCGTACACATCAGCATTTGTTAATGAATTAAATAGTGTTGATTTACCCGCATTAGTATAACCAACTAAAGATACTGTTGAGAGATCAGCTTTATTTCTTGATTGACGATTTTGATTTCGCTGTTTTTCAACTTTCGTAAGTCTTGATAAAATCAACTGAATACGATGACGAATCAATCGTCTATCTGTTTCCAATTGCGTTTCACCAGGACCACGTAAACCTATTCCCCCTTTTTGCCGTTCTAGATGTGTCCAACCCCGAACTAATCGAGTCGAAAGATGTTGTAACTGCGCTAACTCGACTTGCAATTTACCTTCATGTGTTCGGGCTCGTTGTGCAAAAATATCAAGAATTAATCCTGTTCTATCAACAACGCGACATTTACACAACTGTTCTAGGTTGCGTTCTTGGGAGGGAGTTAAAGTATGATTTACTAAAATAACAGAAGCATCAAGTTGATTAACTTTTTCAGCGATTTCCTGCGCTTTACCTTCACCAACAAAATATTTGGTTTGAGGCGATTTTCTTGAAGTTGTTACAATATCGAGAATATCTATCTGAGCTGAAGAAACTAATACTTCAAACTCTTTAAGATCCTCGATATCGCTTTCTTGAGGGAAGAATACATGGACCAATAAGGCAGTTTCACCGCCTTTATATCGCTCAAACAATCAGATTCTCCAGAGATATCAGCTTTCGCCTTCCTCTTCAGGTTGAGATAGCAATCCAGAAATAGGTCTAGATGGTACGACTGTTGAGATAGCATGTTTATATACCATTTGGCTTACAGTATTTTTTAACAAAATAACAAACTGATCGAATGATTCAATTTGTCCCTGTAACTTAATACCATTAACTAAATAGATTGATACAGGAATATGCTCTCGACGAAGCAAATTTAAATAAGGATCTTGTAATGACTGCCCTTTTGACATGAGTTTATCCTTTAAGATGATAATAATATGAAGATAAAATAACTGTATAAAAAATAAATATCTATTTAACTTTAAATATAAGATACCTATAACATGTACCAAAATAACATAAAAAACTCTGCTCTTAAACCTGCCAATTGAAATTTATGCAAAAATAACTAAAAATTTAATCAATTTACAAAAATAACACAAAAAAAAGCTAAAACATCGCATAAATCTAAAATTTCTTTACAAAATAAAAAGAATTATTTTCAATACAATTCAAAAAAATAAAATAACTCTATTTTGAGACTCAAAAAATATGCTCAAAAGCACAACTGTTAATACTATTACTATCTAACCATGTTATAGGTTGTTTCCATCCTCGAAGCCACGTAATTTGTCTTTTAGCTAATTGCCGAGTGGAACAAATACCTTTAAAAACCATTTCATCATAACTTATATCACCATTTAAATATTCCCACATTTGACGATATCCAACACAACGCATAGACGGCAAGTTTAAATGTAAATCCGATCGCTGTTTAAGTGCTTTAACTTCATCTTCAAATCCATTATCTAACATCTGTAAAAAACGTTGTTCTATACGTTCATGCAATTGCGCTCGATCTTGTGGCATAATAGCAAATTGTATAATATCGTATGGTAATGATTCACCGCTTTCTTGTGTAAGTTCTGTTAAAGTTTTACCTGAGATTAAATAAACTTCTAAAGCACGGTTTAAGCGCTGAGGATCGTTAGGATGAATTCTTTCAGCTGAAATTGGATCAATTTTCTTAAGTTCTTCGTGGATCGCTTGCCAACCTAATTTATTAGCTTTTTCTTCTATTTGTTCACGAATTTCATAATTGGCAGCAGGAAGCGGTGAAAGCCCTTCAATTAAAGCTTTAAAGTAGAGCATTGTCCCACCAACTAACAATGGAATTCGACCCTTTTTTAGTGTTTTTTCAATTTCCACAATTGCATCATGTCTAAAATTAGCAGCTGAGTAACTCTCAGCTGGATCACAAATATTAATCAATTTATGTGGATACTTTTGTTGCTCTTCTTTAGTTGGTTTTGCGGTACCAATATCCATACCGCGATAAATCAAAGCAGAATCGACACTAATAATATCAATAGGATAACGATCGTAAAGCATCATAGCAAATGCCGTTTTACCAGACGCCGTTGGCCCCATTAACGAAATAATTTTTGGTTTATTCATGATAAAATTAATTGAGTTAAAGATTGTATATCAATCGGATATAAAAATGATTCCTGTTGTAATAAATTGATATCTATCTGTTCTAATTGAGTAAGTAATGGAATAACCTTAGCCATACTCCAACTTGTAGTACGACCATCATCACACTGGATAGCCAACCACGTAGCTATCTGTGTAGGATCTAATACTCCATTTTTTGGATCGGATATAAAAGCAATTAAAGTGGGTAATAATTTTTGCCAATTGACGGTGCGCAACATTTTAGGAACATTTTGCAAATACAATTTTGCTTTATCAATATAAAAACAAAAACCTAAAAAATTCAACTGTGCTTGATAAGTAGAAAGAACTTGCTGCTCTTTATGATTAATTAAAATTGTTAATGGGATAAGCAATTTTTCAGAGTCTTGTGATAATAACTTAATTGCATTAACTTTTTGCTGAGCAATAGGCAATTTCATCAACATTAATTTTTGCTGATTATCTTCATACTTTTCAAGTAATGCAATATCGGGCTGAATAACCGTTAATACCCGACCAAATTGTACTAATGATGAGCTATCAAGTTGCTGTTGTAATGCTTGTAGTGGCGTACTTCTTTTAGGAAATAATGCTTCAATAACCGCTTTTTGTGGTTCAGTTATTTCATTCTCTTCTACCGATAAGAATGACTGTTTTTGCTCAAATTGCACTGTCTCTTGCGAAGGTGCAACATTAACTAACTCACCATACAATGCATTTTCTTTAGCATAATTACTTGGTTTTTTCGATAATTGACTACGGGTTTGATAAGAATTAGCTGCCGTTTTTTGATTAAAGATATTCTCACCCGCTGCTTGTCGATTAGGTGTTATGGTAACTTTTTCTTCTGTTACAGATAGATCTGATTCAAGTGCCATCACTATCGCTTGATAAACAAAATCATGAACCAGTCTTGCTTCATGAAACCGGACTTCGTGTTTGGCTGGGTGAACATTAACATCAACTTGTTTTGGATCAATTTGTAAAAACACCACATAACTTTGTTGTTCATTAGTACGACTGATGTAAGCCTGACGCAATGCATGATTAAGTAATTTATCTTTGATGACTCGCCCATTAACATAAAAATACTGCAAATCACTACTTTCACTACTGGTGACCCAACCTTGAATGAGTAAATCATCATGCTGCCAATCCAGTTTTACAGCTTTTTGCATAAAAGATCGACCGCAAACTAATTCGACTCGTTTTTCAAGAGCTGATGAACGATACTGCTTAACGAGTTTACCATTATGTTGTAAATTAAAGGTAACATCGGGGCGTGCAAGTGCAATACGCCGAACAAACTCTTCAATATGCATAAACTCAGTTTTTTCTGTTTTTAAAAAACGACGTCTTGCAGGTGTATTATAAAACAGATCAAGGACTTCGACAGTCGATCCTACAGGATGAGCTGCAGGTTTAATCATCGGCTTCATATCCCGTCCTTCAGCATAAACTTGCCATGCTTCGGATTGTTCAGCCGTACGTGAAGTTAATGTCAATCTTGCAACTGAACTTATACTTGCTAGCGCCTCACCACGAAATCCAAGACTAATAATTGCATCTAAATCATCTAAAGTACTAATTTTACTTGTCGCATGACGAGCAAGTGCCAGTGCTAATTCATCTTTAGCAATACCGCAACCATTATCACGAATACGAATTAATTTACAACCACCTTGTTCAAGGTCAATATCAATTTGAGTACTTCCCGCATCAAGGCTATTTTCAACTAACTCTTTAATGACAGAAGCGGGGCGTTCTACCACCTCACCAGCAGCAATTTGATTGGCTAATTGGGGTGAAAGAATATGGATTGTCATTAATGCTGCTCTCCAAACTTTGGATTTTGCTTAACATAATTTTTTATGCCCTGATAGATAGTTTTAGCTATCTTATCTTGATGGTCATTACTACCAAGTAAACTTTCTTCATTTTGATTAGAAATAAAGCCAACTTCAACTAAAATTGATGGGATATCTGGTGAACGTAATACACCTAAACTTGCATGTTCTGGGGCTGATTTATGTAACTTTATTGTTCCTTTCATCTCTTTTAACACTTGCTTTGCTAGCTCGTAACCCACTTGTTGAGAATAAGAAAATTGTAAATCTAACACCGCTTGGCTTAAATGAGGATCATGATCATCACTAAGCACATCACCAGCTCCACCTAATAGTTGTGACTGTTTTTCATCTTGTTCAAGCCAACGACCAAGTTCCGTGTCAGCACGTTTAGTTGACAAAACCCAGATCGAAGCACCAGCTGCATTCCTATTTGGTGCAGCATCGGCATGAATTGAAACTAATAAATTAGCTTTATTTTTACGAGCGATTTCGGATCGTTGCGAAACAGAAATAAAATTATCGCTGGTACGAGTTAGAACCCCCTTAAAATTAGGGTCTTTATTTAACAAATTAGTTAATTTTTTTGCAATTGAAAACGTAACAGTTTTTTCATATAACTTATTTTTTCCTATTGCGCCAGAATCTTTACCACCATGTCCTGCATCAACAGCAATCACAACTTTAGCTGCATAAGCAGAGCTACAAAGCAGTAATAACATAAAAAAAGTGAGTAGTTTTTTCATTGTCTTTTTATTGTTTATTTCTATTGTGATAAATTAATAATCGCTTGACCTTTTTCGCTTGTTACCTGCACAGAAGCTGTACGTTCAAACGCTAAATAAGCCAAATGAACTTCAAGATCAGCACTAGGCAAGATACCATTTGCTTGCTCTGGCCACTCAATTAAACAAATCGATCGCGAAGCAAAATATTCACGAATCCCCATAAACTCCAGCTCTTCAGGATCGCAAAGCCGGTACAAATCAAAATGATAAACGGTAAAATGATCAAATTGATACTGTTCGACTAACGTATAAGTTGGGCTTTTTACATTACCAACATGCCCTAATTGTTGCAAAAAACCACGACTAAAAGTTGTTTTACCAGCACCAAGATCGCCAATTAAATAGATAACAATTGTATCATCATGCTTAGATAAATAGTTTAAACACTGTTTGGCAAGCTTACTACCAAACAAAATCGTTTGTTGCTCATCAGTTAAAATAATTGGTTTCATGATGAATTCTTTGCTCAATAAATATTCCTTATTATATACTAATAACCATTAAAGATGTACCAAACAAGATAACCTTGATTTTATCAAAAAGTTTCAATAAAACTTACGTTTTAATATAAAAGTGAAAAATAATGCTACATACAATCTCGACAGCAAATCATTCAACCATAAACCCACAATTAATATCAGATCAAGATGCCGTATTGTTCTGGCAAAATGGCGTTGTTCTGGCGATACAAAATAATCCATTATTAGATGATATTGTCCATAAAACCAAGCATTGCTATATCATCAACAGTGATATTGAAGCTCGTGGACTAAGTAATATTATCGATTCAAGGCTTAAAATTATTACTATGCAACAGGTTGTGGAACTTACAGCTAGCCATTTTCCACAAATGAACTGGGAATGACTATAGACTAAGATATTCACTATTGCCACCATTTAAAAGCTAAATTATGCTAATTTGCAAAACCTAAAACCTAGGTTTAATATAAATACCAATTGTACTCAGTTAATACTCAAATTTAATGGCTAATTTATTAACGCTATCGGAAATAAGTAATTATTTAAAAAATGGTGAAGTGATTGCTTACCCAACTGAAGCCGTTTTTGGTCTAGGTTGTGATCCGGATTGTGAATCAGCCGTATTAAAGTTACTACAAATAAAACAACGATCAATAGATAAAGGCTTGATTTTAATTGCTAGCCGTTACCAACAACTAATTCCCTATATAGATGAATCAGCCATCACCAATGAACAAAAACAGTTAGCACTTACTAACTGGCCTGGGCCTATTACCTGGGTGTTCCCTAAAAATAAAAATACACCTTATTTTTTAACAGGTAAATTTGATTCTATTGCAGTGCGCGTCACCAATCATCCTTTAGTTTGTAAGCTTTGTGATCTTTATGGAAAACCGATTGTGTCAACCAGTGCTAATCTTTCTACTCATAATCCTTGCAAAACCGCTATCGAAGTCGCCAAACAGTTTGGTCAAAATTTTCCTATTTTAGACGGTGAAACAGGCCATCGATCACAACCATCGCAAATTAAAGACATCAAAACAGGACAAATCATTCGGCAAGGGTAACTTTATGCAAAATTTATATATTGGTGTGATGTCAGGTACTAGCATGGATGGAATTGATATTGCTTTGGTAAATATTACCGCAAAAAATGTCACATCAATAGCGAGTAACTGCTATCCAATGCCCGCCGATTTAAAACAGCATTTACTAAAATTATGTGAAACCCAGCAAACCACATTACAAAATTTAGGTGAGATAGATCATCAAATAGGCAAACTGTTTGCTGATAGCATAAATCAGTTTTTAAAAGATAATAATATTGATAAACAACAAATTAAAGCTATTGGCTGTCACGGACAAACAATTTACCATTCACCAAACGGTGATAATCCTTTTACCTTACAAATTGGTGATGCCAATATCATTGCCGCAAAAACAGGTATAACCACTATTGCTGATTTTCGTCGTAAAGATATGGCTTATGGAGGACAAGGTGCACCACTTGTTCCTGCTTTCCATAAAGCAGTGCTACAAGATCCAAAAATAAATCGCGTGATACTAAATATCGGCGGTATTAGTAACATTTCGGTATTAATACCCAATCAAACCATCCTAGGTTATGATACTGGACCAGGTAATGTATTACTGGATGGTTGGATAAAAGAGCACTTAGGTAAAAACTATGATCAAGATGGATTATGGGCAAAAACAGGTAAAATAAACCAAGAATTATTAAACCTTTTATATAAAGAAGACTATTTTCAAATACCCGCCCCCAAAAGTACAGGACGAGAACTATTTAACTTATCATGGCTTTATAAAAAACTAGTAGGAACACATTTAAAAGCACAAGATATTCAAGCAACACTGGTTGAATTTACCGCTTTATCCATTGCTAATGAAATTAATAAATTATCTATTGTAAACGCATTACCTTGTGAGCTTTTAGTTTGCGGTGGAGGAGCTAAAAATCCACTAATTATGCAAAAATTATCGGCTTTATTACCCGCATGGGCAGTATTAACAACCGATACAAAAGGTATAAATGGAGACGATATGGAGGCAATAGCCTTTGCTTGGCTTGCTTATTGTCGAATCAACAATATTCCATCAAACATTCCAGAGGTAACTGGTGCAAGCCAAGCTGTTTGTTTAGGAGTTTATTATCAATAAACTAAAAATATAGATAGATTTTGATTAAATCAAGCCAACATGTTGTAAACCTTTAGCTATTCCATCATTATCATTAGTATCTGTCACAAACTCAGCTTGTGCTTTTAATTCATCAACAGCATTACCCATAGCAATTGGATGATCAACGGTTAGGAACATTTCAAAATCATTCATGCCATCACCAAAGGCATAGGTTGGCACATCAGTAAATCCTTTATTTTTTAACAATTGAGTAATACCATACCCTTTAGATCCACCATAATTAAAAACATCAACACAGTAAGGCGTATTACGAATAAAGGTTAGCTCAGGGAAAACATCTCGATAAAGCACTTCTCCTGATTCACAAAGTAATAAAAGCATCTGAATAGGTGTTTTTAAATAAATCTGATCATCAACAGGCGGAACTTGCTGCTTAAGGAAATGATAAAATGTTTTAGTAGGTTGGCTATCTTCCGACACTCGCATAATTTCGTGATTATAAAAAGACAACGGAATACCTGTTTGCTGTTTAGAGTATTGATACAAACGATCGATAACGCCCTTATCAATATCATTAGTAAAGACCTTTTCGCCTTCATATAAAACAACTTGCCCGTTCATGCCAATTATCGACTCAATTTGAGTCTTTTTCATTAAATCAACCACTTCACAAGGTGTTCTGCCCGTTGCAATCATTGGTATAATATTATTTTGTTTTAATTTTTTTATAGCTTCAAAAGAGCTGGGTAATACATCAATTTGGCTATTAAATAGTGTCCCATCTAGATCAAAAAAAACAATAGCTTCAGGTTTTTGACTCATATTACAAATCCAAAATATGTTTGATAAAAGGAATGGTTAATTTACGTTGTTGCGCAAGCGTTGCTACCTCAAACTTCTCTAATAAAGAAAACAGTGTACGCATATCACGGTTAACGCGTTTTAATAAAAATAACCCAACTTCTGTTGATAATTCAAAGCCACTTAATTGTGCTCTTAATTGTAAGGCCTTAAGCTTATCATCATCACTAAGCTCTTTTAATTGATAAACCTGCCCCCAAGATAACCTAGAAACCAAATCAGGTAATATAAAAGAAATTTGTTTAGGTGGCCTACTTGCCGTTATCAATAATTTACTCACGTTTTTTTCAGTTAAACGATTAAATAAATCAAAAATAGCTTCTTCCCAATCCCTATGACCTGCTATTGCATCAATATCATCTAAACAAACTAAATCGTAATGATCTAATCCCTGCAGAATTTCGGGCACAAGATGATAATACTGCTTTAAAGGAATATAACTGGCTAATTTATTTTGACTTGATGCATGTAAAAGGTGAGTTCGACCCGCAGCACTAGCCGACCATATATAGAAGATATTAAAACCCTCTTTACCTAATAAGGTTTGCAAAGAATCAAACAATAATCGATTATCACCAACATAAAAACTATCAAAAGTTTCATTGTTAGGTAATAAAAAAGGTAAAGGTAGCTGCGAAAGAGTAATAAACGAACCTCACAATAAAAATATAATCATGTTAAGTATAAATTTGCTTTCATAAAAATCAATCACTTTTATAGAAAAGAAAAATATTCTAATATCATATTATAAGTTACTTACTATTTTGTTTCATATTCATCATTTATTTTCTTGAACTAACTATATTAACTTTTTAATAAAAGCTCATTTATATAAGTATAAAATTGAAGCAATAAAGGACAAAATTTAAGCAAACAAATTTATTTTTTGTGGATAACTCTGTGATAAATTAGGATCACAAGCTGTTATCATCGCACTAATAACCTTAACTAATAAATCAACTGTGGATAAATATAAAAGTTATAAACAAGTTTAAATAAAAAAAGATCCGAGCAATTAACAGAATTAGATGATCGATAAGATCCTATAAAATAATCATAAAACAGAGTTATCAACAAAAAGGATCCGTAGTAATAATAATAAAAATAAAAAGATCATCTAAAAGATCTTATTTTATTTAGATCGCGATCAAAATAGATCATTTGACGTAATCGAAAAGATGAGTAAAATTCCCTACCCTAAATAAATCAAATCTTCAGATCTAAATTAGCGATCTTCTGTACACAAAATAAATACGAGGCTTTTTTATGTTTTATCCAGATCTTTTTGATGTCATCATCGTCGGCGGCGGCCATGCCGGAACAGAAGCAGCAATGGCATCAGCAAGAATGGGACGGAAAACACTGCTTTTAACCCATAATATCAACACATTAGGACAAATGTCTTGCAACCCAGCCATTGGAGGCATAGGTAAAGGCCACTTGGTTAAAGAGATTGATGCAATGGGTGGATTAATGGCTCATGCTATCGATCTATCAGGGATCCAATTTAGGATCTTAAACAGTAGCAAAGGCCCAGCTGTTAGGGCTACACGTGCACAAGCAGATCGATCTCTCTATCGAAAAGTGATAAGGACAACACTTGAAAACCAAGAAAATTTAATGTTATTTCAACAATCCGTTGAAGATGTGATCATTGAAAACGATCAGATCATTGGTGTAAAAACTCAGATGGGCGTTTCTTTTAAAGCCAAAGCGGTTGTGTTAACAACGGGTACTTTTTTAGATGGCAAAATCCACATAGGGCTTGATAATTATAGTGGAGGTCGTACTGGCGATCCAGCCTCGATCGGTTTATCAAAATCACTACATCAATATTCATTTAGAATGGGGCGATTAAAAACCGGTACCCCACCGCGAATTGATGCTAGAACCATTGATTTTTCAAAATTGGGCACACAATATGGCGATGATCCTGTTCCAGTATTTTCATTTTTGGGTAATGCAAATGAACATCCTAAGCAGATCCCTTGCTATATCACAAGTACTAATGAAACAACACACGACATTATTAGATCTAATTTAGATCGCAGCCCTATGTACACCGGAGTTATTGAAGGTGTTGGACCTCGCTATTGCCCATCAATTGAAGATAAGATCATGAGGTTTGCCGATCGTAATTCTCATCAGATCTATTTAGAACCTGAAGGATTAGATAGTAATGAGATCTATCCAAATGGGATCTCAACAAGCTTGCCATTTGATACCCAACTTGCATTTGTACGTAGTATGAAAGGATTAGAAAATGCAAACATTGTAAGGCCTGGCTATGCGATCGAATATGATTATTTTGATCCAAGGGATCTTAAACCAACACTTGAAAGTAAAGTTATCAAAGGTCTCTTTTTAGCTGGACAGATCAATGGTACAACAGGCTATGAAGAAGCGGCAGCACAAGGAATGCTTGCAGGTTTAAATGCAGCACGCTTTGCATATGATCAAGATCAATGGTATCCAAGTCGCGATCAGGCTTATTTAGGGGTGTTAGTTGACGATCTTTGTACACTTGGTACTAACGAACCTTATCGCATGTTTACCTCGCGTGCTGAATATCGTTTAATGTTACGCGAAGATAATGCCGATATTCGTTTAACTGAAATAGGTCGCAATCTAGGCATGGTCGACGATTACCGTTGGCGTCGTTTTAATGAAAAATTTGATGCTATAGAGCAAGAAAGATCGCGTCTACGCGATATCTGGGTACATCCTCATATTGAAAGCATCGATGAAGTCAATGCTGTTTTAAGTGCTAATTTGACTAAAGAAGCCAATGGTGAAGAGTTACTTAAACGGCCTGAAATGAGTTATAACACGTTGAAATCACTTTCATTATTTGCACCAGGATTATCTGACCCACAAGCTGCCGAGCAGGTTGAAATTCAAGTAAAATATGATGGTTACATTAAACTGCAAATAGAAGAAATTGAACGTCAAAAGCGCAATGAAGAAACGCTTATTCCTGAGCATATTGATTATGCCGAAATATCTGGATTATCGAATGAAGTTGTGGCGAAATTAAAGCAACATAAACCTGTTTCTATAGGACAAGCTTCGCGTATTTCTGGTATTACACCAGCCGCTATTTCAATGTTATTAGTTTATTTAAAAAAGAAAAATTATGTTAAAAAAGAAACTCACTAATCTAATTGATCAAACGGATCTTTCGATCTCTGAATCGCAAATAGATCAATTGATCCATTATGTTGAGATGCTAAGCAAATGGAACAAAACTTACAACTTAACAGCAGTGCGCGATCCGAGCGAGATGTTAGTTAAGCATATTATGGATAGCTTAGTTGTATCGCCTTATTTAACTGGCAAAACCTTTATTGATGTAGGAACAGGTCCTGGTTTACCAGGCGTTCCATTAGCGATTATTAACCCCGATAAACAATTTGATTTGGTTGATAGTTTAGGTAAGCGTATTCGTTTTTTAAAGCAAGTACAGTTTGAATTAAAGCTAACAAATATTAACCCAATACAAAGCCGAATCGAAGAGTATAACGATAAAAAATTTGATGGGGTTATTAGCCGAGCTTTTGCTTCTTTGCAAGATATGCTTAATTGGTGTAAGCACCTTCCCGATCAACAAGGATCTTTTTACGCTTTAAAAGGAAGTGATATTGATCCTATTCCTGAAGGTTTTACGCTTAAACAAAATATTAAATTAGCTATACCAGGATTAGATGCTGAAAGGTGTTTGATTATTATTCAATAGTTTTATCGTAAAACAGTTTGTTTTTTTAATTTTTACGGTTTTTTAAATAATCTTTAATACCATCAACGATTGATTTAGACACTTGATTTTGGAACGAAGCAGTCTTTAGTTTTCTTTCTTCATTGATATTACTAATAAAGGCTGTTTCGACTAAAACTGATGGGATATCCGGCGCTTTTAACACTGCAAATCCTGCCTTTTCAAGCGATGGTTTATGCATTTTATTTACTTTTTTCATACGATTTAAAATAGCATTACCCAATAATATACCATTACTTAACGTTGTTTTTTGAACTAAGTCTAAAATAGTATTATCTAAATATTTATCGCCACTACGGCTAACGCCACCAATCTGATCGGACTTGTTTTGAGTTTGCGCTAAATAGCTTGCTGCCGAACTACTTGCCCCACGAGTTGATAATGCAAAAACAGACGAACCACCGACTGAACGGTTAGCAAAAGCATCGGCATGAATAGAAATAAATAGATCTGCATGTAGTGACCGCGCTTTAGCAACTCGTACTTTTAATGGAATAAACACATCTTCATTACGAGTCATATAGACTTTTATATTCGGCTCTTTTTTAAGTAAATTATAAGTCCGACGTGCTATTTGCAAAACGATATCTTTTTCTCGAGTTCTACTATAACCGATTGCCCCAGGATCTTCACCACCATGGCCAGGATCGAGCATAACAATAACAGGTGCATTTTTCTTTTTATTGGCTGGGGTTTTTATTTGTGCTTGTTTTTTACTAAGATTACCTGCTTTATATTCTTCTAATAGCGTAAGTAAAGGATCGTCGTCTTCTTTTGAAAAAGATTTTGATGGATAAAGATCCATTACTAAACGATATTTAAATTCAGCAATAGGTGACAATGTAAAAGTATTAGGCTCAACCCCTTGCTTCAATGCGATCATAATTCTGATTGTTTTAGCATCTAATTTAAGAACACGAATTGATTTTATAAAAGGATCGTGACTTAATACTTTTGATGAAATCGTTTTTAAAGTGGGGGTTAAATCGATATTATCGATATCGATAACAATCCGATTTGGATTAAAAAGTAAAGTACTCTTATAGTTCAAACTAATATTGGATTCTAACGTAATTCGAGTATAAGTTGATGAAGGCCAAACACGCACAGCAACAACTTGGGCTTTAGTTGCCGCAAAGCCAATACGAGTGACAGATAATAAACATGTAGCAATAATACCTTTTATAAAAAGGCGTTTTGTTGAACTAAATGTTTTTGTCATACCTTAAATACTTTATTTGTGATCTCTATTAGCCGCGGATAATAACATAAAATAAAGAGATATTAAAAAAGAATGATTATTATAATTGGTTGTTTTTTGGTAAATAAATAAACCTTTTTAATCTATTTGTTTATTTTTAATATCCAAATAAAAAATATTAAATTAACTTATTGTTTTGTATTTAATATTGTTAATAATTACTTATTGAACCCATTTGTATATTCTTTATTCAACATCAACAAAACGAGCCTTGCTTTGTAGTGTCACTTTTTTAATTTATTATAGACCCTACAATCACAACGGTTTACAATATAGCTCGCTAAAATCGCGGATTTAAACCCGTTTTCATTTTAACAATTAAATATAGCTGAGTTATTGATGAGCAAAAAATTACATATCAAAACTTGGGGCTGTCAAATGAATGAGTATGACTCAACAAAAATGGCAGATCTCCTTGAATCCACCCATGGTTTAACATTAACAGACAATGCCGAAGAAGCTGATGTTTTATTACTAAATACCTGCTCTATTCGAGAAAAGGCCCAAGAAAAGGTCTTTCATCAATTAGGACGTTGGAAAAATCTTAAACAACATAATCCAAATATCATCATTGGTGTTGGTGGTTGTGTTGCTTCGCAAGAAGGTGCTCAAATTCGTAAACGTGCACCATTTGTAGATATTATTTTTGGACCGCAAACTTTTCATCGCTTACCTGAAATGATTGAACAGATTCGCAGTGGTAACGACAATCATGTGGTTGATGTAAGCTTTCCTGAAATTGAAAAATTTGATCGTCTGCCTGAACCTCGTAGCGAAGGACCAACTGCATTTGTCTCTATAATGGAAGGATGCAATAAATATTGTACTTATTGTGTGGTTCCTTACACTCGTGGAGAAGAAGTTAGCAGACCTTGTGATGATGTCATCTATGAAATTGCGCAACTGGCTGAACAAGGTGTGCGTGAAGTCAATTTATTAGGTCAAAATGTTAATGCTTATCGTGGACCAACGTTTGATGGTGATATTTGTTCCTTTGCTGAGTTATTACGCTTAGTGGCAGCTATTGATGGTATCGATCGCATTCGCTTTACTACCAGTCATCCAATTGAATTTACTGATGATATTATCGACGTTTATCGTGATACACCAGAACTAGTTAATTTTTTACATTTGCCGGTACAAAGTGGTTCAGATCGTGTATTAAACTTAATGAAACGTACGCATACCGCGCTTGAATATAAATCCATTATTCGAAAATTACGTAAAGTGCGTCCTGATATTCAAATTAGTTCGGATTTTATCGTCGGTTTCCCGGGCGAAACACAAGAAGATTTTGAACAAACCATGCAACTGATTGCTGATGTCAATTTTGATTTAAGTTATAGCTTTGTTTATTCATCGCGCCCAGGTACACCGGCTGCTGAAATGGAAGATAATGTATCAGAAGAAGAGAAGAAGCAACGCCTTTACATTCTTCAAGAACGAATCAATCAGCAAGCCATGCAATTTAGCCGTCGTATGTTAAATACTGTTCAGCGTATTTTAGTTGAAGGTCCGTCCAAAAAAGACCTTATGGAATTAACGGGTCGAACAGAAAATAATCGAATTGTTAACTTTGAAGGTCGTCCTGATATGATTGGCAAGTTTGTTGACGTTGAAATTACTGATGTTTATCCAAATTCGCTACGTGGTAGAGTTGTTCGTACTGAAGATGAAATGGATTTACGTGTTAGTGAATCGCCAATGTCAGTTATTTCGCGTACTCGTAAAGAAAACGAGTTAGGGGTTGGGATCTATCAACCTTAAAGTAATAATCATTAAGCCACAATGAGAGTGGCTTTTTATAATTTCTATAAACTAATAAAATAACTTACAGATGAATTTAAGGAAAAGGAGAATAATATGTTTATAATATTTGGAACTCGCGGAAGAGAAGTTAAAGAACGTAGTGGACAATTTAATTGCCCAAATTGCTGTTCGCAACAAAACACTACTACCGATGAAAAAAAACAAAAATATACACAAATAAAAGTCGCAAAATATTTTACGCTATTTTTTATTCCTATTTTTAGTTACGAAACATTAGGGCGTTATATAAGGTGTAATGAATGCAATAGTGATTATAGCGAAAAGGTGCTTGAATATGTACCACCAACATTTGAAGAACAAATTGCATCATATGTTGAGCAAGAGTTAAAAAGCGGAACGCCTATTTCAATGTTAGTCAATAAATTAAAAGCACAAGGATTTGATGAACTACAATCAACAAACGCAGTTGATAAAGTTGTTAATGGAAACATCGTTTCTTGCCATCAGTGTAAAATGGACTTTTTAAAAGGTGTTGAAAAGTGTTCTTTATGCGAAGGGCGCATTAGCGGTTAAAATTAATTATTTGAGGACTTACATTTGAATATTACGACACATGAAACCATGCTTGAGCCAGCCGACAATCAACGGCTTAATAGTCTTTGTGGTCCTCATAATGACAATATTAAACAGTTAGAACGCAGACTTGGTATTGAAATTAATCACCGAGGTAATTTATTTTCAATAACTGGCGATCAGATTTGTGTCAAAGCTGCTGGTGATATTTTGCAGTCCCTTTATAAACAAACCAAAATAAAAGATAAAATTATTGATATTGAACCTGAGCAAATTCATTTAGCAATTAAAGAAACAGGTGCGCTTGAAAAAGTAAGTAAACACTTACCTGCTTATATTGATCATCAAGGTGGAAAGCTAGTGATGATTAAAACTAAACGAGGTGTGATAAAACCCCGAACAGCAAACCAAGCACAATATATTGCTCATGTTTTAGATTATGATATTTCATTTGGCATTGGACCTGCTGGAACAGGTAAAACCTATTTAGCTGTGGCTGCTGCAGTTGATGCGCTTGAAAAACAACAAATTCGCCGTATTGTATTAACTCGACCAGCCGTCGAAGCGGGTGAAAAGCTAGGATTTTTGCCGGGCGATTTAAGCCAAAAAGTGGATCCTTACTTACGTCCACTTTATGATGCCTTATTTGAAATGCTCGGCTTTGAAAAAGTCGAAAAACTAATTGAAAAAAGCGTGATTGAAGTGGCACCGCTTGCCTATATGCGTGGGCGAACGCTAAATGATGCGTTTATTATTCTTGATGAAAGCCAAAATACGACTATTGAACAGATGAAAATGTTTTTAACCCGTATTGGTTTTAATTCAAAAGCGGTCATCACTGGCGACATCACCCAAATTGATTTACCTCGTCATCAAAAATCGGGTTTACGCCATGCGATTGAAGTGTTAAGCAAAGTTGATGAAATCAGCTTTAATTTTTTCAATAGCGAAGATGTGGTGCGTCACCCAGTGGTTGCTAAAATTGTTAACGCTTATGAAAAATGGGAAGAACAGCAACATAAGCCACAAACAGAAAAAAGTATTTAGAGGAGCTTTATTATCTCTATATCAAGCAAAAGAAAGAAAACAAACATTCGAGATCACTCAGCAGAAGCAAATTTGTTTTTTCGTAGAGCGTTGTTTTCATTTATTGCCATTATCATTTTAATTATTATTTTGCTTGTTAACCTTGCAGGGTTACAGATTATAAATTACAGCTATTACAGCACAAAATCTAATGATAATCGCATTGAAATTATACCTATTCCACCTAATCGCGGCATGATTTATGATCGTAATGGCACCCCATTAGCCATTAACAATATAACATACCAATTAAACATCATTCCCGACAAGGTAAAGAATCTGAATGAACAGTTTGATGAGTTAAAAAAAATTGTTGATTTAACTGACGAAGATATCGAAAATTTTCAAAAAGAACGTCGAAATTACAAAGCACACAGGCCTGTTCCATTAAAAGATAACTTAACTCAAAAACAGATTGCACGTTTTGTTGTTGATCAACATCGCTTTCCATATGTATCAATTGTGGATATACAGCATCGTTATTATCCTTATGGTGCGTCACTGACGCATATTCTTGGCTATATTTCTAAAATTAACAGCCAAGATAAACAGCGTCTAGAAGATGAAAATAAGACTAGCGATTATGTAGCAACGTTTAATATCGGCAAAATGGGTATTGAAAGGTACTACGAAGAAGTATTACACGGAACACCTGGTTATGAAAAGGTTGAAGTCAACAGCCGTGGCCGTATTGTTCGCCAACTAAATCAACATCCGCCGCAAGCTGGTGAGGATATCTATTTATCTATCAACCTTAAATTGCAGCTTTATATTGAGCAATTACTCGCTGGACGTAAAGCGGCTGTGGTTGCTATTGATCCGAATAATGGCGAGATTTTAGCCTTGGTTTCTAGCCCAAGCTATGATTCCAATCCATTTGTAGGTGGGATATCAAGTAGTAAATATAGCGAATTGCTTAAAGATCCAAGTAAGCCTCTTTTTAATCGGGCTTTACTGGGTGCTTATCCGCCTGCTTCAACAGTGAAACCTTTTATTTCTATTGCCGCTTTAAGTGAAGGTGTTATTTCACCAAAAAGCGTGGTTAACGATCCTGGTTGGTGGCAATTACCTGGCACTGAACGACGTTATCGAGACTGGTTAAAATGGGGGCATGGTCGTGTTGATGTATTAAAAGCCATTGAAGAATCAGTTGATACCTACTTTTATCAAGTTGCTTATGATATGGGTATTGATCGCTTAAATTTATGGATGACAAAGTTTGGTTATGGTGAGCGAACAGGTATTGATATATCTCCAAACGAAGAAACCCGAGCAGTTATGCCGAGCCGTGAATGGAAAATGAAGCGCCATAAAAAGTCTTGGTTACAAGGTGATACTATCCCTGTTGGCATAGGACAAGGTTATTGGACGGCAACCCCAATCCAAATGGCGAAAGCGTTAACGACCTTAATCAATAATGGTAAAACTTACACACCACATTTTTTATTATATAAAAAGAGCGATATTTTAAACTCAAGTGAACACCAACCACAGGTTGATTCAGATAATTATATCGAAAAAAACAGCTTAGTCGATGTCAATCCAACTTATTGGACGCTTGCTAAAGAAGGAATGCACCGAGTCATGTTTGGATCACGAGGAACTGCCCGCAAAGTTTATGCTGATGCAAAATATCAAGCAGCAGGTAAATCGGGAACAGCACAAGTTTATGGCTTAAAGCAAGACGAGATCTATAATGCTCATAAAATTCCAGAACGCCTGCGTGATCACGCATTATTTATTGCTTATGCCCCTTACGATAAGCCAAAAATTGCATTAGCCATTGTTTTAGAAAATGGTGGAGGCGGAAGCTCAAACGGTGGTGCGGTAGCGCGTAAAATATTGGATTTTTACCTTTTAGGCAATAATTCGACAGATCTTGATGAATCATCGCCTAATACAGGAACAGAGGACTAATGATGAATAATATCAAAAAAAATTTTTGGCAAAAAATACATATCGATCCCCTGTTCTTTTTATTTATTACGTTATTGCTTGCTTATAGCCTTTATATTCTTTGGAGTGCAACGGGACAAAGTATTGATATGCTACAAAAGCGAGTAATACAAATATTGCTTGGTTTTGCTGTAATGATTGTGTTGGCGCAGTTTTCACCCAGAACTTATGAAAAATGGGCCCCGTATCTGTATGTTGTTTGTATTTTAATTTTATTACTTGTGGACATTTTTGGTTACACTAGTAAAGGCGCACAGCGTTGGTTAGATTTAGGGGTATTGCGGTTCCAACCCTCTGAAATAGCTAAAATTGCCGTACCATTAATGGTTGCCAAATTTATTCATCGTGACGGTTGTCCACCGCCATTAAAAACCACTTTACAAACACTTGCCATTATTGGCGTACCGACATTGCTTGTTGCGATGCAGCCCGATTTAGGTACCGCAATTTTGATTGTCATGTCAGGCCTTTTTATTATCTTTTTAGCGGGAATGAACTGGCGCTATATTCTTATTGCTCTTATTTTAATAGCAATATTTTTACCGATTATGTGGTTCTTTTTAATGCATGATTATCAGCAAAAACGCGTACTTATGCTTATCAACCCCGAACTTGACCCAAGTGGTGCAGGTTATCATATTATTCAATCAAAAATAGCGATAGGATCGGGAGGCTTATGGGGAAAAGGTTGGCTTGAAGGTACACAATCGCAACTTGAATTTTTACCAGAACGACATACCGATTTTATCTTTTCAGTTATCGCTGAAGAATTTGGTTTTATTGGCTCTATCATTTTACTTATTCTCTTTTTATGCCTAATTGTGCGTGGTCTTATTATTGCGGCACAAGCACAAACTACTTTTGGTCGAATCTTATCTGGTGGGCTAATTTTAGTTTTTTTTGTTTATGTATTTATTAATATTGGCATGGTCAGTGGAATCTTACCTGTAGTTGGTGTACCATTACCATTAATAAGCTACGGTGGCTCATCTTTAGTTGTATTAATGGCAAGTTTTGGCATTATGATGTCTATTCATACTCATCGATACATGTTATCTAAAAATATTTGACGGAATTTAAATAAATGAAAAGTAAATTTAAATTATCTTTTGCTTTATTAGCGCTTGCTATTTGTTCATCTGCATCGGCTGAAATGGCTTTTCCTATTCCAGCTATTCCGCAATTAGATGCAGAAGCTTATATTTTAATTGATGCAAAATCAGGCGAAATTTTAGCGCAGTATAATGCCGAGCAACAGCGTGATCCTGCAAGCTTAACTAAAATGATGACTAGTTATGTCGTTGGGCAAGCATTGCAATCAGGCCGCATAAAAAATGATGATATGGTTGTTGTTAGTAAAGATGCTTGGGCAACGGGTAACCCTGTGTTAAAAGGGTCATCATTAATGTT
This sequence comes from Gilliamella sp. X-46, assembly GCF_057063525.1. Classification (NCBI taxonomy): domain Bacteria; kingdom Pseudomonadati; phylum Pseudomonadota; class Gammaproteobacteria; order Orbales; family Orbaceae; genus Gilliamella; species Gilliamella sp. X-46. The sequence continues at coordinate 25,751 of NZ_JBXSQH010000011.1, forward strand.
TTTAGAAGTCGGTAAAACAGTTTCCGTTTCCGATCTTAACAAAGGTATTATTATTCAATCAGGTAACGATGCGTGTATCGCCATGGCAGAACATGTTGCTGGCAGCCAAGGTGCTTTTGTTAACTTAATGAATGATTACGCCAAAAAAATTGGACTAAATCATACCCATTTTGAAACTGTACACGGACTTGATGCCCCGGGCCAATACACCACAGCCAAAGATATGGCATATTTAGGGCAGGCCTTAATTCGTGATTTACCCGAAGAATATTCCATTTATAAAGAAAAAGAATTTACCTATACTCTATCAAAACCCCAACTTAATCGAAATGGATTACTTTGGGACACCACATTAAATGTAGATGGCATCAAAACAGGCCACACCAATGCCGCAGGTTACAATTTAGTTGCTTCAGCGGTTGATGGCAATACTCGTTTAATTTCAGCGGTACTGGGTGGTCGCACCTTTAAAGGTCGTGAAGAAGAAAGTAAAAAGTTATTAGTTTGGGGATTCCGCTTCTTTGAAACCGCAAACCCTGTTAAGGCTGGAACTCCAGTTACTACCGAAACCATCTGGTATGGCGACCAAAACAAAATCCAACTGGGTGCAGTTAATGGGGCATTTATTACCGTACCAAAAGGACGTGCGGCTGATGTACAAGTCGAATATAAAATTGACGATTACATCTATGCACCTATCACCAAAGGTAATGCGGTAGGTAAAATGCAGTTTTTATTAGATGGCAAAGTCATTAACGAACAACCGCTTGTTGCTTTACAAGATATCGAAGAAACCGGATTCTTTGGTGGAATATGGGATTGGATCTGCCTACAATGCCATAAGTTATTTAGCTAGTTTTATTATCATTGTTCTGTAAGCGTTCGCTTACAGAACGACCTACCCCCCCTAAAAAATAATCTAATATAAAAATCACCGCTCAAAAACTGTTATAAAAAATATTGATTTTATTTATTTTTTTAAATAAGCAATGAAAGCTTAATAAAGCTCACCTACATCTAAATAATGTTAATTAGCTTCGCTAACAGTCTATAAATAGAAATAAAGCTGGTAATCTTATACTATTTATGGTATAAAACGCGCGCTACATTTCACATTATTTTTTTGCGAAAGTAATGACGAATAAAAGCATTAAATTTAATGATTAATTAACGTTATAACACACACATATTATTACACTTTTCCGGGGTGCCTTTTACCTTGTGTAATTAGGTCGGTTAAAGCGGATATGTGGAGGCATAACCCCAACGTCAAAATGAGGAAATCATGACTACAGTATCAATGCGCGATATGTTACAAGCGGGTGTACACTTTGGACACCAAACTCGTTATTGGAACCCAAAAATGAAACCATTTATTTTTGGTGCACGCAACAAAGTTCATATTATCAATCTTGAAAAAACAGTACCATTGTTCAACGAAGCATTAGCTGAATTAAACAAGGTTGCTGCTCGTAAAGGTAAAATTTTATTTGTTGGTACAAAGCGTGCAGCTAGCGAAGCAATTAAACAAGCGGCTGAAAGTTGTGGACAATACTATGTTAATCACCGTTGGTTAGGTGGTATGTTGACTAACTGGAAAACAGTACGTCAATCAATCAAACGTCTAAAAGATTTAGAAACACAAGCTAGTGATGGTACATTTGATAAATTAACCAAAAAAGAAGCGCTTATGCGTTCTCGTGAAATGGCTAAATTAGAAAATAGCTTGGGCGGAATTAAAAATATGGGTGGCTTACCTGATGTGATTTTTGTGATTGGTGCAGACCACGAACATATCGCTATCAAAGAAGCTAACAATTTAGGTATTCCAGTTATTGCTATTGTTGATACTAACTCAGATCCTGATGGAATTGATTACATCGTACCAGGTAATGATGATGCAATCCGTGCAATTCAATTATATGCAAATGCAGTTGCTGAAGCAGTACGTTCTGGTCGTGAGCAAAACCAATCTCCAGTATCTGAAGAAAGCTTCGTAGAAGAAGCTCCAGCAGCAGAGTAATAAACTCAAATATTTTCAGGGTCGATACTTAATGCTATCGACCCATTCTAATGAAAGTTATCACAATGGTTAAATAGAGGATTAAAAAATGGCTGAAGTTACCGCTTCTATGGTAAAAGAACTGCGCGAAAGAACTGGCGCAGGTATGATGGAATGTAAAAAAGCATTAGTTGAAGCTAATGGTGATATCGAACTTGCAATTGACAACATGCGTAAATCAGGTCAAGCAAAAGCCGCTAAAAAAGCGGGTCGTGTTGCGGCTGAAGGTGTTATTATTTCTAAAATTTCTGCGGACAAAAAATTTGGTATTATCTTAGAAGTAAACTGCGAAACAGACTTTGTTGCGAAAGATGCTGGATTCTTAGCATTTAGTGATAAAGTTGCTGAAGCTGCATTAACTGAACGCACTAGCGATATCGCAGCATTACAAGCTAAATTTGAAGAAGAGCGCACAGCTTTAGTTGCTAAAATTGGTGAAAACATCGGCATTCGTCGCGTTGCACAAATCGCTGGTGATGTTGTGGGTAGTTACCAACACGGTGCGCGTATTGGTGTATTAGTCGCTGCTAATGGTGCTGATGATGAATTAGTTAAACATATTGCAATGCACATTGCTGCAAGCAAACCAGAATATGTTGATCCAAGCGATGTTCCAGCTGATGTTGTTGAACATGAACGTAACATTCAAATCGATATCGCAATGCAATCAGGTAAACCACGTGAAATCGCTGAAAAAATGGTTGAAGGCCGTATGCGTAAATTCACTGGTGAAGTATCACTAACTGGACAACCATTTGTTATGGATCCTGCAAAAACAGTTGGCGACTTATTAAAAGAGAAAAAAGCAGCAGTTGCTTCATTCATCCGTTTTGAAGTGGGTGAAGGTATTGAAAAAGTCGAAGTTGACTTTGCTGCAGAAGTTGCTGCAATATCGAAACAATCTTAATCGTTTCAAAAAACCGCCGTTAAGGCGGTTTTGTTTATCTACAAAATATTTTAAAATTACTATAAGCTAATTTTTTAGCTTATTGAGTAATAAAACAACGAAATAGTGAGACTTCAATATGGTGACCCCTTTCTATAAACGTATTCTTCTTAAACTCAGTGGCGAAGCACTACAAGGTGACGAAGGTTTTGGTATTGATGCAACCGTTCTAGATCGCATGGCGCAAGAAATCAAAGAACTAATTGAAATGAATGTTCAAGTTGCTGTTGTTATTGGGGGCGGTAATCTATTTCGGGGTGCAGGGCTTGCTAAAGCGGGAATGAACCGTGTTGTTGGCGATCATATGGGGATGCTAGCAACTGTAATGAATGGTCTTGCGATGCGAGATGCGTTGCACCGAATTGAAGTTAATGCCCGTTTAATGTCAGCCATTCCATTAAACGGTGTATGTGATGATTATCGCTGGACCGAAGCAATTAGCTTGCTTCGTCATGGTAAAGTAGTTATTTTATCTGCTGGAACAGGCAATCCATTTTTTACCACCGATTCAGCTGCATGTTTACGCGGTATTGAAATTGAAGCTGATGCTGTTTTAAAAGCCACCAAAGTTGATGGTGTTTATTCAGCCGATCCTGTTAAAGATCCAACAGCAACACTTTATAAAACTTTAAGTTATGACAAAGTGCTTGATGATGAACTTAAAGTGATGGATTTAGCTGCATTCACATTAGCAAGAGATCATAATCTACCCATTTGTGTCTTTAATATGAATAAACCTGGTGCATTGCGTCGCGTTATTTTAGGTGAACAAGAAGGGACATTAATTAATAACAAAGCAACAGTAACCAGTTAATTATCTTTATTTTAAATAAGGCTTTTATTATGTTAAACGAGATTCAAAAAGAAGCGCAAACGCGCATGGAAAAAAGCATTGATGCGTTTCAAAATCATATTTCTAAAGTTCGAACCGGTCGTGCATCACCAAGTTTATTAGATGGCATTATGGTTGAATATTACGGCAGCCCAACGCCACTGCGTCAACTAGCTAACATCGTTGCTGAAGATGCAAGAACACTAGCTATCACCGTATTTGATAAATCATTAACCCCAGCTATTGAAAAAGCAATTTTAACGTCTGATTTAGGGTTAAACCCAGCATCAGCAGGTACCGTTATTCGTGTACCATTGCCACCACTAACAGAAGAACGCCGTCGTGATTTAACTAAAATTGTTCGTAACGAAGCGGAACAAGGTCGTGTATCTATTCGTAATATCCGCCGTGATGCCAACGATCAAATCAAAGCGTTACTAAAAGATAAAGAAATTTCAGAAGATGATGAGCGTAAAGCACAAGATTTAATCCAAAAAGCGACAGATGCCGCAATTAAAAAATTAGATACAGTGCTTGCCGATAAAGAAAAAGAGTTAATGGAATTCTAATTCTTCTACTTTTTCCCTTTTCTTCCAAACGCTCTGTTTTATAAAGCAGAGCGTTTTTTTTTGCTATTATAACAATTTTCTAGTTTTGATGTGGATAGCTATAATACAAAGCACCAAATACACCTAATCTAAAAATCAATTTATGCCTTTAAGGCATACATAACTATAAAATATAAGTATTTTACATAGATTGATGAAGTGCCTATACTTTTTTGAAGTTAGCTATTTAAACTATTTCTGCTTGTGTTATCCGCTCTGATCTTATCTATATAGATAAGTTGGTTTTTGGTTTAGAGGCATTTTACTGGCCAAGGTTTCAACGTTAATGCCGCTATGGAGCTAGTTGAATAAAAGGTACTTTATGTCATGAAAACACTATTATCGTGTCAGACAGAATCAGAAAAAACATCCCATTGGTCTGCTGTTTTTTCATTATTTATGGGGGTAACCAGTCTTATTGCGGCTGAGTTTATTCCTATTAGTTTATTAACACCTATTGCACAAACATTAAAAATTACTGAAGGAATGGCAGGGCAAACGGTCACTGCTGTGGGGATTTTTGCTGTTATTGCAAGTTTGCTACTAGCGCCGCTAACAAAAAAAATAAATAGACGATTAGTGTTATTAACGCTCTCTATTTTATTGATAATTGCTAATATATTAGTCGCATTTACACCTAATTATATCATTCTACTGATAGGGCGAAGCATATTGGGGATATGTGTTGGTGGCTTTTGGTCTATGGCCTCAGCGGTAACGCTACAACTTGTACCGACAAAAGATCTATCTCGTGCATTAAGTATTATCTATGCTGGTGTTTCAGTTGCAACGATTATTTCACTACCATTAGCAAGCTATTTAGGTAATCTGATTGGTTGGCGAAATATCTTTTTGCTATCGGCATTACTGGGTGCTATCGCCTTTATTTGGCAATTTATTGCATTACCTACTTTACCTGCACAGCAAGGTAATAGTTTTAAAAATATGTTTTTTCTTTTAAAACAGCGCTGGATAACGATAGGAATAGTAGCCACGATATTTAGTTATGGGGGATATCACATATTTTTTACATATTTAAGACCATTTTTAGAACATAATCTTGCCTTACAAACAAATACCCTCTCTACGCTTTTACTTCTATTTGGCATTGCTAACTGTATTGGCACCCTTATTGCCGGTTTTGTGATGGGCAAACAATTTAAAATAACGATGATAGTCGTTCATTTTATTTTATTGATGCTTGCTATTATTTTAATGTTTATCAATAAAAATATAACATTCAACATGTTACTCGTTATTACTTGGGGGTTGATGTTTGGTTTTATTCCTGTGGGTTGGTCTACTTGGATTGTACGTACACTTGCCGATAAAGCCGAAATGATGGGCGGATTATCTGTTGCGGCGATTCAATTTTCTATCGGATTGGCAGCGGCAATGGGAGGCATCATCTTTGATCATAAGGGAATGCAAGGTATATTTTTTAGTTCTGCGCTAATTTTTTTATGTGCCTTGATATTAATTAAACTCAGCTTTTGGTTATTTACTCGTGTAACAGGACATCCTATTGCATAGTAATATTTTTTGCAATTGATTGAAAATATTAAATTAACATTCACTTATTAAAAGGATCACATTAATGAAAAAGGTTTTATTTTATTTCAAAGATAGTACTGCTTTAATCGTCTTTTTAAGTCTTTTTGGGTTATTTTTATCACCATCAGTAATGGGAGCCGATATGTCTAACAATGCGAATAATTTTTATCAAAGCGATAATGTCACTATGCAAAAAGTGAGTTTTCTAAATCAATATAAAATGAGCGTAGTTGGAAATTTATTTATGCCTAAAACGCTTGATCCAAAAAATAAATACCCCGCCATTATTGTTGGACATCCAATGGGTGCGGTTAAAGAACAAAGTGCCAATTTATATGCGACTAAAATGGCTGAACAAGGCTTTATTACATTAGCCATTGACTTATCTTTTTGGGGCGAGAGTGAGGGGCAGCCGCGTAATGTTGTATTGCCCGATATATATGCAGAAGATTTCAGTGCTGCAGTTGATTATTTAGGTACTCAAACTTTTGTGGATCGTCACAATATTGGCGTAATTGGTGTTTGTGGTAGTGGTAGTTTTGTTATTAGTGCCGCTAAAATTGATCCTCGTTTGAAAGCTATTGTGACAGTCAGTATGTACGATATGGGTGCGGCCAATCGCCATGCTCTTCACCATTCGTTAACACTTGAACAGCGAAAACAGATCATTAAACAGGCGGCAGAACAACGTTATGTTGAATTTACCGGTGGTCAGACATTATATACAAGTGGCTCGGTCAATAAAGGGCAACTCAAACCAGAAGATGGTCCAATTGCCCATGAATTTTATGATTTTTATCGTACGCCTCGTGGTGAATATACGCCAGCCAGTTCAACGCCAGAACTAACGACTCACCCAACATTAACCAGTAATGTAAAATTTATGAACTTCTATCCATTTAACGATATTGAAACCATTTCACCACGACCAATGTTATTTATCACAGGTGATCAGGCTCATTCTAAAGAGTTCAGTGAAGATGCTTATAACCGCGCAATAGAGCCGAAAGAACTCTATTATGTAAAAGGAGCTGGGCATGTTGATCTTTATGATCGAATCGATTTAATCCCTTTTGATAAATTAACAACCTTTTTTAAAACGCATTTAAAATAGTCATTAATTTTTAATGAAATATTATCCCATAGCAAAGGGAGTAAGAATTTACGAAGCTCCCTTGCTTTTGCTCATCATTATAAAATAGCAGATGAATATCAAAAATGTTCTTTTAGCTGTTTTAAAAACAGTTCAGCAGCTTTAGAAAATACATGATATTTTTTCCAGACAATATTCACATCTACTTTTAATTTTGGATATAAAGGTCTAAAACAAAGCGGGTTATTGCCTGCTGTATTAATCAGTTTATCTAAACACAAGGCATACCCAATATGTTGTTCAACCATTAAAGCTGCATTAAATATCAAGTTATATGTTGCAATAATATTTAATTTTTCATAGTTTCGTTTAAACCATTGTTCAATGCTATCACTAACATACTTTTGTTGGGAAACAATCAGTGGTAATGACCATAAATCAGATGGAGAAATGGCTTCAAGGTTTGCCAACGCACAATCTTTTCTCATTAATACCCCCCATGTATCTTGTTGAGGAAGGCACAATGATTCATATTTTGTTAGATGAGTCGGTTCAATTAACACACCAAAATCAAGTAATCCCTTATCAATACGTTCGGTGACATCATTTGCATTACCGCTATAAATATGGATGCGGATGTGTGGGTAAACCTCTTGCATTGATTTAATCACATTCACCACCAACTTCATTGCATCGGTTTCACCACAACCAATATAAATATCACCACAAATACTTTCGGTGGGTGCTTGAAACTCTTCTTCTGTTTTATGCACAAGTTCCAGTATCTCCTCGGCACGTTTACGTAATCGTATTCCTTCATCGGTCAAGGTAATTCGCCTACTGCCACGAATAAATAGGCGGGTGCCAAGTGTTTGTTCAAGCTCCATTAACTGACGAGATAAGGTAGGTTGAGTTAGATGCAAATGGTTGGCGGCAGCGGTAATACTTTCTTCTTTAGCAAGAGCAAGAAAATAACGTAAAATTTTTATATCTATCATTTTCCTTTCCCATCATTCTTGTTTAACAATTATTTGATTTTTATGTTTAAAATATGTATGTCAGAAAATGACGTGTGTTTACTTTTCATTATTAACATAATCTTTTAAAAATCATCAAATGTTTTATCACAAATCACCTAAGTTGGATAGGTTACTCTTTGTTACCGCTCGGTATTGCCGAGCGGTTAATTGGTATATATAGTACGGGAAGGTTTCGGGCGTAGTCACAATAGCTATTTTGTCCACCCAAGGTCAAAACGTCCGAAACCACCGCACCCAATCCATCCTATACACCAAAACAAAAAAAGTTCTGATTTTTCGCCCAAAAATCAGTCAGAAAACATGTTGATTTTATTCAAGTTTTTATCGGATGTTTTTTAGCCAAAACCACTACCCCCAAAAAAACAAAAAACAAACCCCAACCCAGATCATTAATAAAACTTTACAAAAAACTAACAAAAAAACTAGCGCATTATTACTCAACCGATTATAATTTAAGCGCTTTAAAAGCAAGGGAATGCTCGTTAGTCGAGCGGACAATTATAAAAAGTGTAAATAAAACAAAAAATTACTTGACAGGATAATCGAAATGCGTTACCATTTATGGCATCTGGCATCTGGCATCTGGCCTGCCAAACCTACGCCCTAAAACTTTTTAATTTTCACGGTATTCAAAACCGAGCTCAATTCTTATTTTCATCAGCGAGGTCATTTCGCGTAGCGAAATGGACGCCGTCATCGAGGTCTTTACTGGCGATGTTTTCGGCGGGTACTTCGGTAACATCTTTGGAAACATCGTCGGAAACCGCTTTGGTCAGGTCATCGGCCACATGTTCGGCAACATTATCGTCGATATCCAAGTGTTTATTAAGTTCAATAAAACCGCCATTAGTATTCAAACTGCCATTATGGTTTAGACTTTCATTATTATCTAAATTATCTAAATCGGCATTATTCTTTGCGGCGTTGTTGTTGTCGTATTCACAGGGTTCTGTGGCATTAACGGCACATACATCAAGGGTAATAGAGGGTAGTGCACCGTATTTAACGTTTGATGGGGGACAGACAAAGGCAACTAATACGGATACTTTTTTGGCAATCGAGTTGTCAGATGGAAGACGTATCACTCAGTCAGCTAACACATCAAGTGCTACCAATCCGATAAGGTTACCCAGAGGTAATTATACATTTAATGATATTCACATGGTAATACCGTCGGGTGCAACCTCTACTAGTTTAAGTAGTCTAATTAGCCAAGGAAATTGGGGAGATGATGATGGGGATGGTCAGGGGTGCTAATGGTGTTACTGCATCAGGGAGTATATCGTTAGTAATAAAGGATAGAGATGGCAATACCGTTAGTCGTAGTACTTCATTAGATGATATATGTAAAGCCCCTTATAAGGTAAGCTTAAGTAGTACAGGGGGGACTTTAGAGACTCGTTATGGTGTGCCAAAAAGTAGTACATTTAACGGAGGAACAGCGGATTATTATATCACTTTGCTGTCACAGCCTGTTATCTGTTCGGTCAGGCCGAATTTGTTGTTGGGTGGTACAACTGGCATCAATTCTTATGATAATCCTCGCTATGCAGGCCCAGCTAACATATGGAGTCCTACTAAGGGCTTTTTAGTTCAGTCTACAAATCCATCATCTTATGACCAAAACTTTCCAACTACAGGTGCTGACGGATTGTATTTTGATTTGGACATAGGTGGAATCGATGGAAGTCAGTTAAGTTGGACAGTTAACACAGGTGGTAGTATAAGGGCAACGGTGAGTTGGACAAGGCCACGTTCTGGTACATTCACGGACCCAAGAGGAAGCACCATACAAGCCGATGCTTGGATTACTGATAAATCCAGTTATGTAACACGGGTAACGTTAAGGGGGCCTAGGGCAAGTAGTAGTCAAATAAATTCAAGTAATCCTAGTCGGCTTACTCCGTCGCTATCTTTGCCACAGACCTTTGAGTTGGTGGGTAGGGATAGAGGTGGTAATGAGGTTCGTTATGGATTTGTGTTAAGGCAGTGGTTCGTCCATCGGGGTAATAAACGGGATACTCAGTCTAACCAAATATCTTGGTGTAGTGATTTGGGTTATCGTCTTGCTAGGGTAGGAGATTTAACTAATGCGACTTGTTCTGGTTTTAATTCAGGTTCATATTGCCAAGGTTTTGTCGGCGCCACACCTAGTTCATCTAATAATGTTTATATGCGTCACATAGGTGCAGGATTTTTCACGGAGTGGGGCTACTTGGACTACTACGCTGATGCGGGCTTCGTCAACAACTCCTACTGGACAAGCGACGCAGCAGGTAGCAATGGCTTCAGTGTCTACTCGTCTTCGGCATCGTTGGCAGCAACAGCGCTTCCTTCAGTACTTACGCTGTTTGCACCGCACCTTAGTTTTTAGCGTTTAGTCCTTAATCCTTGGGCCGCGGGGGCGGTTATGTAGCCTGAGAGGACAATCTAACAAAGAATAACGCCCCCGCGTCAGTTGGGGCATTTTCCTTAGGGTTGCGCTGTTGCGGCGAAGCCACAATCGCGCCGCCCCCGCCGCCGACGACGCTGAAAGTGTCGATGGCGGTGGCTCAGGGGTAAAATCAAATAAATAAAGAGAAGTCATGTAATGGAAATAGAACAAAAATTAGCATTAAGTAAAAATCCGATACATTTTTTGAAAGAAGGTCTTTTTTTAAGGGCTTATAACCAGTCGTTTTATGTCATGAGTCAATTATTAGGATTTAATTTAAAACCGATAATCAAACACATAAAAAAACTTGACCAAATTGTTGTATGTGGTGGATTTCCGGCTAATGTTATTAATAAACGTTATCCTAATGTGTTTTTGGGTTGGTGGATAAAATGAATTGAGTGCAGTGGTTTCGGACGTTTTGACCTTTAGTGAATAAAATAACTATCGTGACCACGTCCGAGCAAAGGGAATTAAAGCGAATTCCCTTTGCAATCCCACGCTTTGGCTACAGAATGTGGCCTGCGGCTGCCCGACGCCGCCGCTCGGTCTTAACGCACCGTTTGTGGACGCGTTCCAGACGCACCACAAACTCGCCAAACATCCTTGTTTGGCGTGCTAACCTCGCTCTGTTGTCGGCACATTCTGACGCCGGAATAAAACAAATAACATAGCCTTAGGTGTTTTTTGTTAAAAAGCAATGTAATTACATCCAAAAAGTGGTCAGGAAAGGTATTGATTTTATTGAAGTTTTTGTTTTTGTATTTTCAAGGAAAATCAACCGCTTACACAACCTAAGCAAAGCACCGACATGCAACAAATCAACAAAACCACAAATAGCGCCTTAATAACAGCAAATTAACCGCTCCAACCCCTTTTTTTAATGACAATTTAAAATTAAATAAAATCAACATATTAAAAAACAGCTCAAAAAAGGGTTTTTAAAGATGAAATTGTTGTTTATCTTTATACAGCAAGATTTATCAAATCTTAAGTTCTCCTTAACGCCGTGTAGCCGTGTAGGCGGTTTAGAAACTGGAGGCAAGCTAAATAAGCATTGATCTGATGGAATAAATTTCATACCATTATCGAAAATTAATTATTAAGGAAAAAGGTATGAAAAAAATAATCTTTTTAAGTTTATTTGGCTTAGTTTTAACCGCTTGTAGCACTGTGAAGTATAATTATGTAGCTGAAACGAAACAAATAAGCTATCCCGATTTGAATGTTGTTACAAAAACATTTATTGGCGATGATATGGTTAGACAGGGTACAGTAGCGTCAAGGGATGTTATTTATTTTCCTCAAACCACAGTTGTTAGCAGGGGAGTGGATTTTACTATTCATGCCGGAGAATATCCTAAAGTAGGTGAAGATCAAAAGTATCTGTTTTTTGGTTTAAATGAGTTAAATTCTGGAGTAACGGTAGGAAAATCAACCTTTGCTGATTTACCTGTAGGGATTAGGACCAATAAAAAAGATAATGATCTATGTATTATTACTGTTAGTGGTGGCTCTTTATGTAACAGTAATTCTTCATTTTCGTACCAAAAGAAAAATGTAACTTATCAAAACGCATTCCAACAGATACTAATCTATAACGGTAAAGTAGGGCATAAGATTAATATCGGGTATAAAGAATTTAATAAGGATTTTTCTCGCCCTGCATTTTCAAATAATGTTGAATATGACTTATCAGAATCAAAAATTATAAGATATAAAGGTGCAGAATTAGAAATAATAAAAGCAACTAATCAATTCATTGAATATAAAGTATATAGTAATTTCAATCTGAGATAAAAAAACGAAAAGGCTTATTTAAATTTAGTTAATTTGTTATTGGCTACCAAAGCAATTTAATTGTATGTTCTTTGATGGGCTGTCGAAACCTAAACAAAGTGGATTAATCGCCCGGTTAGCGGTTTAGAAAAACGGGAGAATTTCAAGCAATGCTTGACATATTAAATTAGGATGGTTATATTTGTACGCAAGGAGCGGACTTTTTTATTATGTTCGCTGCTGATTCCGGGGCCCGACTTTAAGTTGGGCTTCCGCGTATTTGGCGTATAGGAAAATATATTAATGCAGGATACTTACATAGTATATCTTGATGAATTTGGACATATAGGTCCGTATATATCTGCCGATCATCCAAAACATAAAACTCACCCAGTTTTTGGTCTTGGAGGGTTTGTTATTCCTATTTGTGAAGCTAGATCATTTTCATCATTTTTTTTCAATTTGAAGCAAAATCTATTTTCAAATTATGATATACCAAAAGCAAGGAAAGATATTGAAAAGGATGGAGGTAATTTTCAACTATCAATGTGGGAAAAGAAAGGCTCGAAACAATACTCCGTAACAAATTTGAAAAATTACAAAAATGAAATAACTCGATCAACCAATAGAATAATAAATAAAATAACAGATAAAGGAGGATTTCTATTTTTTGTTGGAGAAGCTAAAAATAAAAAAATAGAACGTCATAATCCTTTAACTGTGTATACATCTTGTTTAAGTGAAATTATTAAAAGACTTGACGATGAGTTCAAAAATAAAAACTCATATTTTTTGATATTTATGGATGATAATGAGGACAGTGCAAGCCTAGTTAAAAAAGCCATTTATGATATGCACCAAAAGAAAAAATATCAATTGATAGAAGCCCCAGTACAAGTAGATAGTAAATTATATCAAACGATACAATGCGCAGATTGGTTGTGTTCTATTTATGGCAAAATAGCCTTTTATGATATTGAGCCTGAAAGTAAACCTGATTATATATTGTTCAAAAAATACTTTGGTGACAGGATTGCAAGCGCTCAAAAAAGAAGTAGCGTCAGAAATAACCTTCCTAAATTAGCAGATGAGCATTCATTAAGGAAATTAGCTGAACATTGTAATAAAAGAATTTAGATAAATAATAAATTTCCAATCAAACTCGATCGTTCTACTAAAAATTTAGCAACTCAGTTTACTGCCGAGTAGGCGTTTAATCAAAATAAAATCAAAAAGATAATTATAAAAACACAACAATCTTTCCAAAAACGATAGTTATGTTGTTTGTCCTATTCCGGCGTCAGGCAGCCGTAGGCCACATTCTGCAGCCAAAGCGTGGGTTGTCAGGGAATTCGCTTTAATTCCCTGACTCGGACGTGGTCACGATAGCTATTTTATTCACCCAAGGTCAAAACGTCCGAAACCACCGCACCTAATTCATTCTATCCACCAACCCAAAAAGGCGTGATTTTCTGCTAAAAATTGGTTAGAAAAGGTATTGATTTTATTAAAGTTTTTATTTAATGTTTTTTATTCAAAAAACATCACCAAAACCATTTCCCAAAACATGCCACCAAAAGCTCAACTTTATACGCTTAACAAAACTTTACAAATATTTAACAAAAAACCTAGCGCATTATTACTCAACCGGTTATAATTTAAGCGCTTTTAAAGCAAGGGAGTGCTCATTAGTTGAGCGGTCAATTATAAAAAATTCAAATAAAACAAAAATTTACTTGACAGGATAATCGAAATGCGCTATCATAATCGGCATCTGGCATCTGGCATCTGGCCTGCCAAACCTACGCCCTAAATCTTTTTCAATATCATCGTAGTCAAAATCAGACTCCATTCTTATTTTTATCACCGAAATCATCTAGCTTAGTGAGCTCGCCGAGTTTATCGGTAGGGTTGTTGTCGAGGCAGAGATTCAATCTTTTATCGTTCATATCAAAGTCTCCGTTATGGATTGCGGCGTTATTGTTTTGGTTGTGTTCATTTGGTGCACAGGCCTTAACAGTGCAAACCTCAAGGGTCATTGAGGGGAGTGGGCCGTATTTAACATCTGATGGAGGCCAAACCAAGGTAACAGACCTTGAATCGTTGTTCTCCATTACGTTGCCTTATGGTGCAAAGGTCACGCCGTCAACGAATACATCAAGTAGGACAAATCCAATAGTATTATCAACATGGCGTACTTTGGGTGAGATAAAGACTATTTTTCCACCATCGATCACTTTTGTGCGTTTAAATGATTTAGTCAATACTTATCATTATTGGGGAGATGATGATGGAGATGGACAGGGGACTAATGGTGTAACGGCGACAGGGACTTTATGGCTTTCATTAGAGGATAAGAATGGAAATACTGTACGTCCTAATGATACATTAGATGCATGTAAGGCGCCTTATAGGGTAACAATAGGTTTAAACCCCGATGGTGCTAGTTTAACTACACAGTATGGCGTGCCAAATCGTCGTGTATTTTCAACCACTAATGACAGGGAGTATTATTATTTCAAACCAAATGCAAATTGTTTGGTTTTTATGCAGTCGGCAAGGCCGAATTTGTTATATGGTGGTACTACTGGCATCAATTCTAACGACGACCCTCGTTACGCAGGCCCATCTAACATATGGAGTCCTACAAAGGGTTTTTTAACTCAGTCAACGCGTTCATCATCTTATGACCAAAACTTTCCTACAACGGGTGCTGATGGGTTGTATTTTGACTTAGAGATGCCTACTGGAGTTAATGCAAGTCAGTTGACGTGGTCTGTTGTCACGAATGGCGATATAACAGCTACGGTGACAAGTGTAACAGCTAATAATAGTTGGATTCCTAGTGTTGATAGAGGAAAAGTTGTCGCACGAGTTAAGTTAAGTGGTCCTAGGGCGGATAGTGCTCGGATACGTTCAGATTATCCTAGTCCTCTAGATGTACCCTCTTTGCCACAGACATTTGAGTTGGTGGGTAGGGATAGTGATGGTAATGGGGTGAAGTATGGGTTTGTCTTAAAGCAGTGGTTCGTCAATCGGGGTATTCGTACGGGTAATCGGTCTAACCACTCCACTTGGTGTAGTAATTTGGGTTATCGTCTTGCTAGGGTAAGAGATTTAACCAATGCGGTTTGTTCTGGTTGGAATTCCTCTTTAAGTTGCCTAGGTTCTGTCGGTGCCACACCTAGTTCATCTAATAATGCTTATATGCGTAAAATAGATGCTGGTTTTTTCACGGAGTGGGGCATGATGGGGAACTACTCTGGTACGGACTTCGTCTCCAGTAGCTACTGGACAAGCGACACAGTAGGTAATAACAAAGGCTTCTATGTTTTCTCGGACAACGGCAGAGTTAGCAGCGGCGTCGTTTCCGATACTGATTACGCTGTTTGCGCCACACCTTAGCTTTTATTTCTTAGTCCTTAATCCTTAGGGTTGCGCTGTTGCGGCGAAGCCACAATCGCGCCGCCCCCCGCCGCCCGCTAAAAGCGTGGTTGGCATTCCTAGTGATTACGCTGTAGCGGTTTAAATTCGTGGTCTATTTATAGTACGGCAAGGTTTCGGACGTTTTGACCTTTGGTGAATAAAATGGTTACAGTGATCACGTCCGAGTCAGGGAATTAAAGCGAATTCCCTGACAACCCACGCTTTGGCTACAGAATGTGGTCTACGGCTACGCTACTCGTATCATCCTGATACTCGCCTCTTCGAGGCCACCTTCGCTATGCTCAGGTGTTCAAATTTGTTCCAGACGCAGCACAAACTCACCAAACATCCCTGTTTGGCGTGCTAACCTCGCTCTGTTGTCGGCACATTCTGACGCCGGAATAAGACAAACAGCATAACCTTAGGTGTTTTTTGTGAGTTGTTTTTGTGTAAAAAGGCAATGAAATTACATCCAAAAAGTGGTCAGGAAAGATATTGATTTTATTTAAGTTTTTGTTTTTGTATTTTCAAGGAAAATCAATCGCTTACACAACCTAAGCAAAGCGCCGACATACAACAAATCAACAAAACCACGAATAGCGCCCTAATAACAGCAATTTAACCGCTCCAAACCCTTTTTTTAACGATAATTTAAAATTAAATAAAATCAATAAATTATAAAACACCTCAAAAAAAGGGTTTTCAAAGCCAAAATTGTTGTTTATCTTTATACAGCAAGATTTATCAAATCTTGAGCTCTCCTTAACGCCGTGTAGGCGGTTTAGAAACGTCAATATGAAATTATAGACGTCTATTAATTCCTTAACGCCGTGTAGGCGTTTAATTTAAATAAAATCAACCACATAATTATAATAACATAATGTCTTCCCAAAAAGATGGTTATATTATTTGCCCTATTCCGGCGTCAGAATGTGCCGACAACAGAGCGAGGTTAGCACGCCAAACAAGGATGTTTGGCGAGGCTATGCTTCGCCGGGAGCGAATCATAGCCGGTGCGTCAAGACCGAGCGACGGCGGAGGGTAGCCGCAGGCCACATTCTGCAGCCTTGCGTGGGTTGTTAGGGAATTCGCTTTAATTCCCTAACTCGGACGTGGCCACGATAGCTATTTTATTCACCTAAGGTCAAAACGTCCGAAACCACTGCACCTAATTCATTCTATCCACCAACCCAAAAAGGCCTGATTTTCCGCTCAAAAATCAGTCAGAAAAGGTATTGATTTTATTAAAGTTTTTTATTTTTGTTTTTAACAAAAAACCTAAAACTCAAACACAGATTTTTATCTGTACTATTTCAAACAATTACGCCATAATGTTATAAAAATAACAATATTTGGCTACATTTGTTATTTTTATAACATCCCTATTTATTTACATACTAATAATATTTAATAAAACATTATTACAAAAACATTTTAAGGATCTCGTTATGAGTTATGCAAAGTATATTGATCATACTTTACTTGCAATGAACGCAACAAAAGACCAAATAACAAAACTCTGTGAAGAAGCCAAACAATATCATTTTTATTCGGTTTGTGTAAATTCAGGCTATGTGCCTTTAGCGGCAAGTTTACTTAATGGCAGTGATGTCAAAGTGTGTGCAGTAGTTGGCTTTCCACTTGGTGCTATGCTGACTAGCGCTAAAGCGTTTGAAACCGAAATGGCGGTTAAAGCTGGCGCGCAAGAAATCGATATGGTTATTAATGTAGGTTGGTTAAAAAGCAATGATTTCGATGCCGTTAAACAGGATATCGAAGCGGTGTTTAAAGCTTGTGGCGTTGTGCCATTAAAAGTCATTTTAGAAACCTGTTTATTAACCAAAGAAGAAATTGTTAAAGTTTGTACAATTTGTAAAGAAATTGGCGTTGCATTTGTGAAAACTTCAACCGGCTTTAGCTTGTCGGGTGCAACTGTTGAGGATGTTAAATTAATGCGTGATACTGTAGGTAAAGAGATGGGCGTTAAAGCATCAGGCGGTATTCGCGATCGTGCAACTGCTGAAAAAATGATTCAAGCAGGGGCAACGCGTTTAGGTGCAAGCGCAGGCATTGCTATTGTATCGGGTGATACCACATCATCAAGTAGTTATTAATTAATAAACTTATCAATAAGGGACTTTATGTCGCTTATTGATATTGATGGAATCTGAATGGAAACACAATCGCAAAAAAGAATTAATGACCTCATTCAAATTTTAAAAAAAACAGATAAGATTCATTTAAAAGAGGCGGCTAAGTTGTTAGCGGTTTCCGAAATGACCATTCGACGTGATTTAAGTAACATTCCTACATCATTAACGGTTTTAGGCGGTTATATTGTTAGTGAAGTTCGTCATCAAGCAACGCAATATTTTGTTTCCGATCAGCAAGATAAACAAGTTAACGAAAAGCTACATATTGCTAAACTAGCCAGTAAACTTGTTTTTGCAAATGATACCGTCTTTTTTGATTGCGGTACTACAATCCCTTTTATCATTGATGCTATTGATGATGAAATCACTTTTACCGCTATCTGCTATTCATTAAACGCATTTTTAGCATTACAAAATAAACCTAATTGTAAGACAATTTTATGTGGTGGTTATTATCAGGTTAATAATGCTATTTTTACCGCTATTGGACAGCATTGCCAATTAAATTCGATTTGCCCAAATAAAGCGTTTATTTCGGCTGCTGGGGTTGATATATCACGAGGAGTCACTTGTTATCATTTTGATGAACTTGATATGAAGTTGCAAGCCATGAAACAATCTGATCAGCGTATTTTGATTGCCGATCATACTAAATTTAGTCAAGTCAAGCCGGCTTTGATTAGTGAATTAACGCTGTTTAATCAAATTATTACCGATAAAGCTCCGACTAAGGAATTTATCTCTTTTTTCAATAACCATAATTTAAAACTAATGTATTAATATGAAAAATATCACAATTTTAGGTTCGACTGGTTCAATTGGTTGCAGTACGCTAGCGGTTATTGCTCAAAATCCTCATCTGTTTAAGGCGTATGCCTTAGTGGGTGGTAATAATGTTGCCAAAATGACTGAGCAATGTTTGGCATTTAAGCCTAAATACGTTGCCATGGCAACAGCGCAAGCGGCTAAGGAGCTAAGAGCAAATCTTGCTAATCTAAAATTGGATATTGAAGTGTTAAGCGGTGAACAAGCCATTTGTGATTTAGCGCAGTTGCCCGAAGTCGATCAAGTGATGGCCGCTATCGTTGGTGCCGCTGGGCTAAAACCAACCCTTGCGGCAATTAAAAAAGGTAAACGTATTTTGCTTGCCAATAAAGAATCACTTGTAACCTGTGGGCATCTGTTTATGCAAGCGGTTAAAGAGTATGGCGCTGAGCTGTTACCTGTGGATAGTGAACATAACGCGATTTTTCAAAGTTTGCCAATGGCGGTACAGCATAATTTAGGTTTTGCTAATTTGGCTGAACAGGGCATTACTAAAATAGTTTTAACGGGGTCGGGTGGGCCGTTTCGCGATTGGGAATTCGATAAGCTTGCATCGGTTACGCCTGCGCAAGCAGTTGCACATCCTAACTGGTCGATGGGTAAAAAGATTTCTGTGGATTCGGCAACCATGATGAATAAAGGACTTGAGTATATCGAAGCTCGTTGGTTATTTAATGCAAGTGCCGACGAAATGGAAATTCTTATTCATCCGCAATCGATTATTCATTCCATGGTACGTTATCAAGATGGTAGTGTGGTGGCAGAACTAGGTGTGCCTGATATGTGCACGCCAATTGCTTATGCTATGTCTTACCCCGATCGGGTTCCATCCAGTGTACCGCCTTTGGATTTTTGTCAAATTTCGGCTTTAACGTTTAAACAGCCTGATTTTAATCGTTATCCTTGTTTAAAATTGGCAATAGAAGCATCCAATCAAGGGCAAGCTGCCACAACGGCACTTAATGCAGCCAATGAAATTTCGGTAGAAGCCTTTTTGCAACATGAAATTGGTTTTATGGATATTGCCAAAAATGTAGCAAAAGTATTAGATCAATTAGCTTTCCCTGAGCCAAGGACAATTGATGAAGTTTTTATGATTGATCAGTGGGCAAGATCGCAATGTGGTCAGCACTAAACGCGATTTGATTTTTATAAACAGTGAGTTAAATAGGTCGTAAGGGCAGCCAATCGCAATGACGTTTTGAAAGTATTATGTTCAATGTTGCTGCCCTATTCATGCTTTTCTTGACTAAGCGATTTGTTTAGCGGTTAATGTTGGATTATCGCTAATAAAGGATTGTAAAAATCTGCTATCGGGTAGTGCAGTTAACGCGCCTTTTTGGGTGGTCGCTAAGGCACCACAAGCACTAGCTATCGTCATCATGCTTTCTAACATGAGTTTATCTTCAGGCATTCCTGATGAGGCAATACTGCTAAGTAGTCCTGCCACAAAGGCATCGCCCGCACCGGTAGTATCAATACTATTTACATGGTACGAATCAAACGAAAATGTTTTGCCTTGCCATAAGGCGATACTGCCATCTTTACCTTTAGTAATTAACTTTAATGGTGCCTCATAGTGTTGTTGTAGTTTACTTAATGCTTCATGCCAGTCATTGCATTGCGTGAGCCAAAATAGTTCTTCATCTGATAGCTTAAGGATATCGGCATCATGACAAAATTGAGTTATAGTTGTGCGCATTTCATCTTTATTTGCCCACATCTGTTCACGCAAGTTAACATCGAAGCTAATTAAGCCATTTTTAGCGGTAAGGTTTTCAATGGCGGTTTTAAGCGTTTGCCGACAAGTGTGGCCGACTAGCGCCAAAGAGCAAAAATGTAAAATATCTTGGTTAAACTCAGGTATCGCTTGCTGAGACAAAAATTGATCAGCAGAAGGTGAAACCAAAAAAGTAAAACTTCGCTCCCCATTTTGACCTAAATCAACAACAACCGTACTTGTTTTATGGTGATCATCTTTTTCAAGGCTTTGGCAATCAACATGATATTCAAGGAACGTTTTTTCCATAAAATGGCCAAAAGGATCATTCCCAACACGGCCAATAAAAGCGGAAGGTAACCCCAATTTTGCAATACCAATTGCGACATTAGCCGGTGCACCACCCGCACAAGCTTGATAATTCATATCGCCAAATGGCAATAAATCAATAACGGCATCTCCAAGAGACCAAACTTTAGTATTATTCATTTTATGACTCAATTTGTGGTTAGTTAAATTCAGTGAATATATTTCGGTTTTTGTATAAATAAGTTAGGGTTTTATTGTTTGATATATCTTGATCAAAGGTTAATAATAGGATAAATCGTCGATCAAAAAAATCATGGATAATATTTAAAAAGTATGACATTTGTCACATTGTTGGTGAGCTATTTTACCATAGGTTAATGTTAACAGGTAAATCCGGCTACGATTAATGCTATCAAATATTGGGTTAATAAGGGGATTGTATGTCTAGTGCTATCGATAAAGCTAACCAAGCGGTTAACAAATTAGCGCAGCTTGTTAATAAGCAGTATTACCCACATTTTCATTTAGCGCCACAATTTGGTTGGATGAATGACCCTAATGGGTTGATCTATTTTAAAGGGCAATATCATGCTTTTTATCAGCATCATCCTTATGATGAAAGCTGGGGGCCAATGCATTGGGGGCATGCTGTTAGTGATGATTTGGTGACATGGCATAGATTACCAATCGCAATTGCTCCTGATCAAGAATTTGATAAAAGCGGTTGTTTTTCGGGCTCTGCTGTTGATAACGATGGTGAGCTGTGTTTATTTTATACTGGACATGTTTGGTTAAGTGACCAAGGTGATGACGAGCAGATAAGCCAAACTCAATGCCTTGCAAGTAGCCAAGATGGTATTCATTTTGAAAAACACGGTACGGTACTTGCGCCTAAAGTCGGGATTATGCACTTTCGTGATCCCAAAGTTTGGCAACAAGATGGTCAATGGTGGATGGTGGTGGGGCAACGAACCCCAGATAATGTGGGCGAGGTGTTGCTTTATCGTTCTGGTGATTTAACAAATTGGACGTTCGATCAGGTTGTTGTTAGTCATATCGATCCAAATGTGTATATGCTTGAATGCCCTGACTTCTTTCCCCTTGGTGATAAGTGGGTGTTGATGTTTTCACCACAAGGCATGAAAGCGAAGGGGTATCAATATCGTAATTTGTTCCAATCAGGTTATATTGTGGGTAATTGGCAACCAGGCGAGCGATTTTCAATCATTAAACCGTTCCAAGAAATGGACTTTGGACACGATTTTTATGCACCGCAATCATTTCTTGCGGCTGATGGGCGTCGTATTGTTTTTGCTTGGATGGATATGTGGGAATCGACCATGCCAAGTAAAAAAGATAAATGGGTCGGCGCTTTTACTTTGCCGCGTGAATTGTTTTTAGATAAGGATAATTATGTTCGTAATCGCCCCATTAAAGAACTTGAAGCATTGCGCGAAAAACCAGAATCGCTAAGTAATATCCTCTTAAAAAACGAGCTTAAAAACACCGATATTCCATCGATTAGCTGTGAGATTAACGTTGAGTTTGATTTAATCCAAAGCGATGCCGAGCGTTTTGGTTTACAGCTTGCAGCCACTAAAGATGGTAAACAAGCAACGCTACTATATGTTGATTTACAATCCGAGCGAATTATACTTGATCGCAGTTTGTCCGGTCTTGAATTAACCGGTTATCGTAGCGTACCACTCCCCAAAACAGATAAGCTAACTTTGCATATTTTTGTTGATGCCTCATCTGTCGAGGTTTTTGTTAATGATGATTTGTATAGTCTCACTAGTCGTATTTATCCACAATTACCGGCCGAGCGAGTCATCAACCTCTTTGCTGAAAACGGAAAAGCGAAAGTGACGAAATTGCAAAGTTGGCAATTGCAGTCTATTTATGCGTAATACCAATTCACTGCCTTTTGGCAGTGAATTTTCGTTTTAACAACTGCATTTTTATTGTTTTATTCCACATAATCACAACTAATAATTCATGATTTAAAACTATCAATGCAGTGTATTATTTTTTATTACCTATTGGTTTAGTGATTATTTAGTGTTTGTTTCGCCTTGGGTTTATCATAAACGCCAAAATGGTCTACAATTGTACTACTGGCTTTATTTAGCCCTAACACTTCCACTTGTGCCCCTTCTTTGCGGAATTTAATTACCACTTTATCTAAAGCCGCTACAGCGGTTATATCCCAAAAATGTGCATGGGTAAGATCGATGGTTACCTTTTGTAACACCTCTTTTAAATCAAATGAACTAATAAATTTTGTAGAGGAAGCAAAAAATACTTGTCCATATACGGTATAAATACGTTGTTCCTTGCTGGGTTGCTCAGTTTGAATTTGTAGGTAATGAGCGACTTTATTGGCATAAAATAGTGATGCCAGTAATACCCCAACAAATACGCCATAAGCAAGGTTATGGGTAAATACAACGACAACTACAGTTGTGATCATCACAATATTGGTTGAAAGTGGGTATGATTTAAGGTTTTTAATCGAGTCCCAGCTAAAGGTACCAATGGAAACCATGATCATCACTGCTACTAACGCAGCCATTGGAATTTGGCTTACCCAGTCTTGTAAAAAGACAACTAATAATAGAAGTACAGTTCCAGCGATAAATGAGGATAGACGCGTTCGTCCGCCTGACTTCATATTGATAATTGATTGCCCAATCATTGCGCACCCTGCCATACCGCCAAAGAAGCCTGTCACGATATTGGCAATACCTTGTCCCTTGCACTCTCGGTTTTTATCACTCGGTGTATCGGTAATATCATCTACAATGGTTGCGGTCATCATTGATTCTAATAAGCCGACAATGGCTAATGAAAGGGAGTAAGGCAGAATAATCAATAAGGTATCAAGGTTAAAAGGGACATTGGGGAGTAAAAACGTAGGCAAGCTGGTGGGTAGTGTACCCATATCACCCACCGTGCGTATATCCATGCCAAAATACATATAGATACCGGTAAGAATAAGAATGCAAAGTAGCGGTGAAGGAATGATTTTTCCTACTTTGGGGATATAAGGGAACAGGTAAATAATGCCAAGCCCAGCAATGGTCATTGCATAGACATGCCATGTGACATTGGTTAGCTCAGGAAGTTGTGCTAAAAAAATTAAGATGGCTAATGCATTAACAAAACCCGTTACCACAGAGCGAGAAACAAAGCGCATTAAGTTTCCTAATTGAAGAAAACCGGCAATAATCTGAAAAATACCGCATAAAATTGTCGCGACCAGTAAATATTCAACTCCATGTGATTTAACCAGTCCGGCAATGACGAGCGCCATTGCACCAGTAGCGGCAGAAATCATTCCTGGGCGACCACCGGCAAAAGCAGTAATAACCGCTATACAAAAAGCCGCATACAGCCCCATTTTAGGGTCAACACCGGCAATAATTGAAAAAGCAATTGCTTCAGGAATAAGGGCAAGTGCTACAACGATGCCCGATAGAACATCATTTCTGATATTGGAAAACCATTGTGTGCGTAAAGATTGCATTGAATTTAATCACCACTGAAAAAAAGGAAAATTGCCGCGTGAAGCAATGCATTTATAAGGTTATCAAAAGTTGATAGGAAAGATATGACTTCTGTGCATCACGCGAGTAACTATAATTATTATTAATAGAAAGAACGCGCAAAAAGTTACACAGGTATACTCCATAATGAAATTATATTTTTATAATAATAGAACTTAACCCATTGTACAATGGCTAATTTTCTTATTATCGTTGAAAGTTATAATATTTTATTGCTTTAAAAATTTTAATCTAACCATACAAATTTAAATGATGCCGATGTCATAGATCTATTTATTATAGGATTTAATGACGGCATTAACCGTCATCATTAAAAGCAAAATAGACAAAATTGAAAATGGGATTAGGCATTGGCGGTTTAACAACGTTTTAGATCTGTTTTTTTATGCCTTTATTTGGTTTGAGCTAATATACTTTATTTCACTTACAAAGAGGCTCTTTTTAAATAAGGTGATGCTATCTGTATTGGCCCTTTTTGGCTTTTTAAGGTGATGATAAATGAATACAAAACTTGCTTCTAGGTTAAGTTTGCGAAACAATGTGAACAATTTTAGTTATTGTGTATAAGGACTTGTTGTGAGCGATGCAAAAATAGTTGTAAAACCCGAACGGCTGTGGCAAACCATTCGGCAAGAAGCCTTTGAGTTAGTTGAAAGCGAGCCAATGCTGGCAAGTTATTTCCACGCGACTTTACTCAATCACGAGGATTTAGGCAGTGCATTAAGTTATATTTTAGCTAATAAACTGGCAACACAAGTAATGCCTGCTATTGAGATTCGTGAGATTGCTCGGCAGGCTTATCAAGCTGATCAAAGCCTGATCCAATCTGCAGTAAGTGATATTATTGCAGTTTATATTCGTGATCCTGCAACCAACTATTATTCAACCCCTCTCCTTTATTACAAAGGTTTTTTATCACTACAAGCTTATCGAATTGCACATTGGCTTTGGAAGCAAAACCGTAAATCATTGGCCATTTTTTTACAAAGCCAGATTGCGATAGTGTTTGGTGTAGATATTCACCCTGCGGCAAAAGTTGGTTGTGGGGTGATGTTTGATCATGCAACAGGCATTGTTATTGGTGAAACCGTGGTAATTGAAAACGATGTTTCTATTTTGCAATCCGTCACCTTAGGTGGCACCGGTAAACAAAATGGTGATCGTCATCCCAAAATTCGTGAGGGTGTAATGATTGGTGCGAATTCCACGATTTTAGGTAATATTGAAATAGGCAAAGGCGCTAAAATTGGTGCGGGTTCAGTTGTGTTAGATCTTGTGCCACCGCATACCACCGTTGCCGGTGTGCCCGCAAAAGTAGTGGGTTGCCCTGATTGCGATAAGCCTGCTTTAAATATGGATCAAGATATTTAATTGCGATGCGTATAATGAAAAATGCCGTTGATTTGTATCGACGGCATTTTTATAACGGATTATTTATTGTTAAGATTTACATCCATGGTTGGATATGGAATATTAATATTATTTGCAGTTAATCCATTTTTGATATTTTCAAGCAGATCCCCTTTTACTGCTCCGTAGTTTTCATTTAATGTCCAAACTAATACATTAAAATTCATTGAGGAAGCATCTAACACATCTAATCGAATGGTTGGTGCTTTGGTGGTCAATATGTTTTGTGTTTTATCAACCGCTTGTTTTAACACTTGGTAAACTTTTTGAATATCAGAATCATAGCCGACATTAATGACCAAGTCTAAACGCCTTTCCGGCAAACGGGTATAATTGACAATATTGGTATTGACGACTTGACTATTGGGTATCACCACTAATTCGTTGGTTGATGTGATCATTGATGTTGAAAAAATTTGTATTGAATCAATCACACCTTGTTGGTTATTAATCACAACCGTTTCGCCCACTTTAAACGGGCGGAAAATAATTAAAATCACCCCAGCCGCAAAGTTAGATAGCGAACCTTGCAACGCCAAACCAACCGCTAAACCAGCCGCACCAATGATAGCAACAATAGAAGCCGTTTGTACACCTAATTGGCCTAAAACCGCCACTAATGTCATGACAATAACGGCATAGTACGACAAAGCACTGACAAATTTAACAACCGTTGGGTCAACGTGCCGTTTAAATAATATCCGTTTTAATTGGTTGCTAATAAATCTAGCAATCGTTCTACCAATAACAAAAATAAGAATAGCAAAGCAGAAATGAGCGATATAGCTAAATACAACCCCATCATATCGTTTGATAAAGTTAAGGGTGTAATTTAAGAAACCTTCAAAATTCATCTTATTATCCTCAGTAATTCGGAATAGTAATTTCTATCAATGTGTTTTAGTGCAAAATTGGCTAAACCAGTTGTTTAACTAATAAAGTCCAACGTGTATCAAAATTAGTAGTTGGTAGATATTTAAAACCTGAACGAGAATAACGCGCCATCATGCCTTCGCAAAAAGCCAATAACTGACTAGACAAAATCCGTTCATCTGTGATGAAAGCAACACCTTCACGTATTTTGCGCTCCCGTAAAACTTGTTTGATTTGGATTTCAATTCGTTCAAATAGTTGGCTAATACGTTCTTGTAATTGGTCTTGTTCAAACATTAATGCATGCCCCGTCATAATTCTGGTTAATCCAGGGTTTTTTTCAGAAAAGCCTAATATCAACGCAAGAATAAGTTGCAAGCGTGTAAAGGTATTGGGCTCTTCTTGCATAATGACATTAATGCGCGACAACAAAATATCTTCAATATAGACAATTAAGCTTTCAAACATTTTTGTTTTACTTGGAAAATGTCGATATAACGCCGCTTCAGAAACACCTACTGTTGCGGCTAATTTAGCCGTTGTAATGCGTTGAGTGCCTTCATTAGATTCAAGCATTTTTGCCAATGCCTGTAAGATATCTTCTTTGCGATTTTTATTTTTATTTGTCACAATCATTTTTTACCCGAATGTCCAAATCCACCTTCTCCGCGTGCTGATTCAACAAATTCATCAACAATATTAAATTCTGCCTGTACAACCGGAACAATAATTAATTGGGCAATGCGATCGCCTGCCTCAATAACAAAAGGCGTTTGACTACGATTCCAAACAGGAACAAATAACTGGCCTTGATAATCCGAATCAATCAAACCAACCAAATTTCCAAGCACAATACCATTTTTTGAACCAAGTCCAGAACGTGGTAATACTAAGGCAGCTAAACTAGGATCAGCAATATGCATCGATAAACCTGTTGGCGTTAAGATGGTTTCGCCGGGTTTGATTTCGGTGGTTTTATCAAACATTGCACGCAAATCAATACCTGCTGAACCTTCAGTTGCATAGGTAGGGAGTGGAAATTCATTTCCTAAACGTTTATCTAATACTTTTATATCAATTTTTCTTTTCATCATGACTCGCTTTATATCGTTTTATGACTGCTTCAAGTAACTGTGTTGCTAATTGTTGTTTGTTGCTTAATGGTAACGTTTGCTCACCATTTTGCCAATATAGTGTTAATGCATTTTGATCAGAATTAAAGCCGATGGTTTTGTCTGAAACGTCATTAGCGCAAATTAAATCTAGATTTTTTGTAGTTAATTTTTTTAGTGCATAAGTTTTGACATCATGAGTTTCGGCGGCAAATCCTACCACAAAAGGACGATGCGTTTTGAGTGCTGCGACACTTGCTACAATATCGGGGTTTTTTACTAATTCAATAATAAGTTCGTTATTATCGCTGGTTTTTTTGATTTTTTGTGTCGCAATTGTTTTGGCATGATAATCGGCAACCGCTGCGCACGAAATAAAAATAGTTGATTTTTGCGCGCAATTTAATGCTTCTTCATACATCTGTTTAGCGCTTTTAACGTTAATTCGGTTGACACCATTTGGCGTATCTAAATGAACCGGTCCACTAATTAATGTAACGGTAGCGCCCATTTGTGCCGCCGCACTGGCAATTGCAAAGCCCATTTTTCCTGAACTGTAATTACTAATGTAACGAACTGGATCGATTTCTTCGATCGTAGGGCCTGCCGTGATGGTTATGGATATACCTGAAAGCGCAGCAGTGGTTGTAAAATACTGTTTGATATTATCAACAATCGTTGCAGGTTCTAGCATTCGCCCAGGCCCTATATCACCACAGGCCTGAAAGCCGCTGTCAGGCCCTAAAATTAAGGTATTTCTTGAGGCCAATACTGATAAGTTATGTTGCGTTGCTGCTGCTTTATACATTTGTTGATTCATGGCTGGCGCTATAACAATTGGCGATGGGGTTGCTAAGCAGACTGTTGACAGCAGATCATCAGCAATGCCGTTAGCCATTTTGGCAATAATATTGGCCGTTGCTGGGGCAATGAGGACTAAATCAGCCCATTTGGCCAGTTCAATATGGCTCATAGACAGCTCGGCTGATGGATCAAATAAATCACTTGATACCTGATTGCCCGAAACCGCTTGTAACGTCATTTTGGTAACAAAATGGCTAGCAGAATCAGTTAAAACGACACGCACTTGTGCGCCACATTTTTTTAAATGACGAACCAGATCAGGGCATTTATAAGCAGCAATGCCACCTGTAATGCCTAATAAGATACGTTTTCCTGATAGACTCATGATCAAGCCTCCTTCTCACCTAAATGAAAGAGCTATATTACCACAATTCAGTTAGATAATAAGTAGCTCTTTCGCATTGGCTAATGTTGCATCAGTAATTTTGTCGCCACCTAATAACCGAGCAAGTTCATTTAAACGACCAGTATTATCTAGTTTTTGCATATCAGTTGAAGTCTGTTTGCCATTGGTCTGTTTGTTAACAAAATAGTGCTGATTTGCTTGCCCTGCAACTTGTGGCAGGTGAGTTACAGTGATCACTTGCGTTGATTCACCCAGTTGCCTTAATAACTGGCCGACTTTAGCGGCAGTTGGTCCACTAATACCGACATCAATTTCATCAAATATTAATGCTGGCGTATCCATTTTTTGCGCTGTTAAAACTTGAATGGCTAAGGCAATACGTGATAACTCACCACCAGAAGCCACCTTAGCAAGCGGTTGTGGACTTTGCCCTGCGTTGGTGCTGACTAAAAAGGTGACTTGATCGGCACCGTCTTCATTTAATCGGTTTTCGTCAAAAGTGATATCGATACTAAATTGTCCATTAGGCATGGATAAGTCATGCATAATAGTGGTTACTTTTTTGGCTAATGTTTTGCTTATCGTTAATCTTTTTTGATGCAATTTTTGGGCAATGTCAACAGCGGTTTGATGATATTTGGTAATATCGGCTTTCAGTTGTTCGCTTTGTTCATCTTGCTGATTGATCTGTTTAAATTCAGCTAACAAGGTTTGATGTAAATCGGGCAATGTTTCAGGGGTGACATGGTGCTTACGCGCTAAAGCAATTTGTTTTGATAACCGCTGTTCAAGTTGCATGACTCGAGCAGGATCGAGCTCTAAACGTTCACTATAATGACGAAGTTCATCGCTTGCTTCTTTAATTTGGATTGATGCCTCTTCCAACATGTTATAAACATTATTTAACGCAGGATCGAGCGAGGTTAGTTCTTGAACACTATTTTTAACACTACTAAGCAAATTACTGACGTTATATTCATCGGCTTCATCTAACAACATCACAGATTGTTGGCTTAGATTGATTAATTGTTCACTGTTAGATAATCGTTTGTATTCTTCGTCAATTTGTTGATATTCCCCTTCAATTGGCGAAAACTCATTAAGTTCTTTTAATTGGTATTGCAAAAGCTGCATATGCGCATCACGCTCTTGTCGTGAGGTTTCGTACTGCTGATAAGCTCGTGTTGCTTCTTTCCACTGTTTATAGGCTTGCTGCATTTGGGCGAGCAACGTGGGTTCATTCATATAATGATTGAGTAACAACTGTTGATAATCACTGCGTAACAGGCGCTGATGTTCATGTTGCCCATGAATTTGAATCAACATTTGCCCCAAATCTTTTAATTGCGAAATAGGTACCGCACGACCATTAATAAATGCTTTAGAACGCCCATCTTGATTAATCACTCGGCGTAAAATGCACTCATTACCCTCATCAAGTTGATTTTCGCGTAACCAAGCAAAAGCCGCTGGCGTATCATCAAGCACAAAACAAGCCGAAATATCAACACGATCAGCCCCATGCCGAATAGATGAAGCATCAGAACGATTACCTAAACATAATCCCAATGCATCAATAGCAATCGACTTCCCCGCGCCCGTTTCACCCGTAATGGCGGTCATCCCCGTAGTAAAGTCAACAAGAAGTTGATCTACAATAGCAAAATTATTAATAGTTAGTTGAGTTATCATAATAAATTAATACATAAGGCTAGTTATCATATTGGCAGTATAGCAGTAAAAATACTGTAAATAAATACAGGGTGTTGTTTTTATTTTTTGAAATGTTTTGGGGATATCTACAAGCGCTATTTATATGAAATCGAAACTATTTCACCTAGGAGGTATGCAACTTTTTGATGTTATTTACTATTTGGTTTGTCAAAATTACTATCATTTATTGAATTTTGATTTAAATAGTCAATAAATTATTAAAGTTAAATGGGCTTTAAGGACAAAGAAATGTATCTCGATTTTTGTACACGGTTTATGTACATTCCTCTTTTTAAACGATCATATTGTAACTATCCCCTAAAATAGTACAGTAAAAGAGTAGAAAATTCTCTTTATTAACCCACAGAGGATTTAAATATGAAAAAAATGACTGAACATCAGATTGTATCTATTACTAAATATTTTTTCTTAACAATAGGATTCAATGTATAACTTAGAACTCTTACACTTAGTCCTAAACGTTTATGAGCATCAAAAATCAAACTACTACTTAAATTATCTAGCTTCTTATCCATTTTTCTATCTCCCTAAAATGATTAATTAATATAACTGCCTCTCGTTCTACGGTCTTAACAAAACTATTATAAATACGAAGTCTATCTTGAGTCGTCAGACTTTCTATCTGCTGAAAAATACTATTTATGTCATGTTGTATATCTGGTATAAAAGAATGTAATAGTTCATCCATATATTTCTGAGAAGAAAAATGGGGGCCGTAATAAACCATAGCACCATAAAGAAGTGGTTCAAATAAACTATGTCCTTTTAAAGAGGAGTCAAAAGAACCAAATACAATCGATGCGTGTGACATAGAATAAATGCGATTCAAAACCCCATAACTTTTTACAAAAACAATATCTGACAATATATTTTCAATATCGTTACATTCCGATATAACCTCTACTTGATTATTATATTGCTTTTTAAGCACCTGAATAAAATCATCAAAAAAATTAATATGTCTGGGCACAAGTATTATTTTATAATCAAGATGAATTAATTTAGATAAAAGAACATTAACAGTATTAAGTTCATTGGGATGAAAATTAGAAATTGCTATTACTTTCCTTTCGGAAGTGATATTTTCAACACCATTAACGCGAATATTTAAGGGAAGTTTGTAGCTAGGCACAACCGACACATTAATATCTGGCATTATATGTAGCAGTTTTGTTCTAAGGTCATCTGTTTGTACATAAGCATTTTTAATTGGCGAAAACATTAACTCTCTATAATACCTGTTACTAAGACGTTGTATTGTTTTATCTGAAATATGACCATTTAAAAGTATCACCTCTCGCTTTAGCATATTCATTACTGCAAGAAAGTTTGGCCAAAAATCATGCTCAATAATTATTGCTTTTTTGATATGAAAGTGACTAAGAAACAAAGTTTGATGAATTAATGAATCAAAAGGAAAATATAATATTTTCAAATTCAGTTTATTCTTATGTAGTTTTTTATAAGCCTGAATAGATGTTACTGTTAATATAATATTTTCATTTGATTCTGGTTCAAATGAATTAATTAAATTAATTGCTGCATCAACTTCTCCTAAAGATATTGCATGAATCATTATACAATTCTTTTTATTCCATCGATGAAACAAAGAAGTAAGAAAATAATGTTGACTAATATGTTGTAAATTATCTCTAGTTTTAATATTTTGTTTACGAGCCTTAATGAAAGAATAAACAGCAAGCACAGGCAAAAATATTAACAAAAACTGAGTGACTATCAATAAACAATATCTAAATAATTTATCCATTTTTTCTCTATCGTTTAAATAAAACTGTAACTATCCCCTAAAATAGTACAGCAAAAAAGTAGAAAATTCTCTATGATAAAAGTAAAAGGGGATTTAATTATGAAAAAAATGACTGAACATCAAATCGTAGCTATTTTAAAAGAAACTGAAGCTGGTATTCCCGTTAAAGAACTTTGCCGTGAATATGGCATGGAGAATTCAACTTTCTATAAATGACGGGAAAAATACGGCGGAATGGAAACTTCAGACATCAAACGCTTAAAGGAGCTTGAAGCCGAAAACCGTAAACTTAAACAGATGTTTGCCCAGCTCAGTTTAAAAGCTCAGCTTCAGGAGGAAATCATAAAAAAGCTCTAGAGTCTACTAAGGCACGGAAAACTTGGGCAGTGCAATTGCAAGAAAGTCATTTCATCACCAATAACTTTTACACCTCCCCCAACTTATTCTTCTTTTATCTAAAATTACACAGGAGTATAATTTGAATACATATCTATCATAACAACGGGAACCTAAGTATGTTTGGAAATAAAACAAATCGTCAAGTTATTATTTGGACAACAATTATCGGCGGATTTTTCAGTTCATTAGTAAAATGGGGTTCAGAAGTTAATATGCCTCCACGAGTACCTGGTGAAATTTCTCCACCTGCGGCACATATTGATGCATGGCTGGGTTGGCTTGGGATTAATTCCCACTCGCTTGATTATATTTACCAAGGGGCAAGCGTTTTAGGTGCTGTGACACTTTATCACTGGTTATTTAGTTTTGCTTTTGCCTTTGTTTATGTTGCAGGTGCATATTATTGCAACAAAATCCGCTTATGGTATGGGGCATTGTACGGCATTATTATTACTGTTGTGATGCACGGCTTTTTAATTCCATTGCTTGGTTTCCGCCATCCTGCTTATGATGCGGAAGGTACGGTTGGTTGGTTATGGAACTTAAATGGTTATGAACTTTGGAGTGAAATTCTAGGTCATATCTATTGGGGTGTATCGATCGAAGTGTGTATGATTGCAGTACTTGCTCATTTTGCAAGACCAATTCATGGTGAGTGGCGTCAATAATTGGCTTAGCTTTCATCAGTTAATATTAAATCCTACTATTTAACCATAGTGGGATTTTTTATTTGAATTGATATAGTTAAAAACTATAACAATCAATAAAAAACTAGAATTATTCAATACCTATTTTTTTTGTTATCTTTTTATCACTATAAAAAAATGGATAAAAGGAAATAAAAATGAATACTGCTGTTATTGGATATCCTCGTGTTGGTAAGCTTCGTGAACTTAAATTTGCAACAGAAGCCTATTTTAAAGGTAATAAAACTCAAGCCGAATTATTAAACGAAGCCAAAGCGTTGCGAGCTGAGCATTTAAAACAACAAGCTGCTCAAAAAATTGCTTTTATCTCATCTAATGATTTTTCATTCTATGATGCGGTGTTAGATACAGCGTGTTTACTTAATGTTATTCCAAAACGTTACCAAGATTTAGGTTTACCTGAACTTGACCGTTATTTTGCTATGGCACGTGGTTATCAGGGTGAAAAAGGCGATGTGCGCGCACTGGCTATGAAAAAATGGTTCAATACCAATTACCACTATTTAGTACCTGAAATAGAAGATTCAGTACAAATTAAGTTAACAGGTACGAAACCTTTTGACGAATATCAAGAAGCGAAAGCGCTAGGTGTGCAAACCAAACCGGTTGTGGTTGGGCCGTTAACCTTTTTTAAATTAGCGCAGTATTTAGGTAAAAAACAGCTTGGTGATTTTAAAGCCGATATTATTAAAGCTTATCAAGAAATCATCCAAAAATTTACAACGCTTGGTGCTGAGTGGATCCAAATTGATGAGCCAATTTTAGTGACCGATCTAAATAAAGACGATATCGCCTTATTTACCGAACTTTATCAAGCGATTTTATCAGTTAAAGGTAACACCAAAATTGTTCTACAAACCTATTTTGGTGATGTGCGTGATTGTTATAAAGAGCTTGTCGCTTTACCTTTTGATGGGATTGGGCTTGATTTTGTTGAAGGTAAACAGTCATTAGCTTTACTTGAAAATAATGGCTTCCCTGCTGATAAAGTATTATTTGCCGGTGTTGTTAATGGCAAAAATATCTGGAAAAACAATTACCAAAAAACTTTAGCTTTACTTGGTAAAATCAAACAAAAAGCCACAAATATTGTCATTAATACATCTTGTTCATTACTGCATGTTCCTTATACATTGCAAAATGAAACCAAATTAACCATTCAACAACGTGCTTATTTTGCTTTTGCCCAAGAAAAGCTGCAAGAGCTTGCTGAACTTGGTCTGTTATTTAAAGAAGCAAATCCTGAAAATAATGCGGCTTATAAAGCCAATCAAACACTATTTACCCGCGAACGTGAAGGTGCAAACCACGCGGTTCGCCAAAAAGTGGCGGCATTAAACGCGTCTGATTTTACCCGTTTACCTGAGTTTTCAGTGCGTGAAGCGGCGCAGAAGAAAGCCTTTAATTTACCACTATTACCAACTACAACCATTGGCTCATTCCCGCAAACACCTGATGTGCGTTTAAATCGTGCTAAATTCAAAAAAGGCGAAATTTGCTTGAATCAATACACTGAATTTAATCAACAAAAAATTGCGGAGTGTATTAAATTGCAAGAAGAGATCGGCATTGATGTGTTAGTGCATGGTGAATTTGAACGTAATGACATGGTCGAATATTTTGGCGAAAGCTTAAATGGCTTTGTCTTTACTGAAAAAGCTTGGGTGCAATCTTACGGTACACGTTGCGTTAAGCCACCGATTGTTTGGGGTGATATTTCACGATCTAAACCGATTACGGTTGAATATTCAAAATATGCACAAAGCCTGACTGATAAACCAGTTAAAGGGATGTTAACTGGACCGGTAACGATTCTTAACTGGTCATTCCCACGTGAGGATATTTCGCAAAAAGAATCGGTATTCCAAATTGGATTGGCCATTGGTGATGAAGTGTTAGATCTTGAAGCTGCTGGCATTAAGATTATCCAAATTGACGAAGCCGCGTTAAAAGAAAAATTACCACTGCGTAAAGCGGATTGGAACAGCGAATATCTTGATTGGGCGATTCCGGCATTTAGATTAGTACACAGCAAAGTCCAAGCTGATACTCAAATTCATACACATATGTGTTATAGCGAATTTGCTGACATCATTAAAGATATTGATGCCATGGATGCTGATGTAATTTCGTTCGAAGCTTCTCGCTCTAATCTGCAATTAATTGATGTGCTCAATGCCAATAATTTTAAAACCGAAGTTGGGCCAGGTGTTTACGATATCCATTCGCCACGCGTTCCACCTGTTGCTGAAATTAAAGCGACGATCGAAAAATTACTGGCGAAGATCGATAAACAAAAATTATGGATTAACCCAGACTGTGGTTTAAAAACACGTGGTGAAAAAGAAGTGGTTGAAAGCTTACAGCATCTTGTTGAAGCTACATTAGCAGTAAGGAAAACACTCAATTAAGCACTGTTTTATAAAGAACTGAGCTTATTTATTAAGACATCGTATTTTACGATGTCTGACAATTCCGCCGCCTATTTGGGCGGCGGAAATGTCAATAAGGAAAATAAGCGATATAACGAATGGATGATAAAAATGAAAACAAATCTATTATTTAATAAAAAAACGGTGTTCTCTTTTGAAGTTTTTCCACCTAAAAAAACATCACCTTTAGAAACCATCTACAGCACTCTGCGAGAACTTGGTTATTTTAAACCTGATTTTATCAGTGTCACTTATGGTGCGGGTGGTAGCTTAAATGGACAAACCACCATTGATATTGCCCACTCGGTGAAACACACTTATGGCATCGAAAGTGTTGCTCACTTACCGGGCATTAATTTTGATAAAGCCGAGATGCAAAAAATCCTACACGATCTTAAATGTGCAGGGATTGATAATGTGCTTGCTTTGCGTGGTGACATCAGCCCGAATGTACCGCCCAAAGATGATTTTCGATACGCCAGCGAACTGGTAACATTTATTAAAGAAAACGGTGATTTTAACGTGATTGGTGCATGTTATCCAGAAGGACATCTTGAAGCATCAACCCTAAAACAAGATCTGATCCACCTAAAAGAAAAGGTCAATGCGGGTACTGATCAACTTATTTCACAGCTATTTTTTGATAATGACTATTTTTATGCATTTTTAGATAAAGCACACGATATGGGCATTAATGTGCCGATCGAAGCCGGCATTATGCCAGTGACCAATAAAAACCAAATTGAGCGCATGGTATCGATGTGTGGGGTGAATTTACCGAAAAAATTCAAACAAATGATGGAAAAATATGAACATCATCCCGATGCATTTCGTGATGCGGGTATTGCTTATGCCATCGATCAGATTGTTGATTTAGTTTCACAAAATGTGGACGGCATTCATTTGTACACCATGAACAATAGCTACATAGCCAGACGCATTAGCGAAGCTGTTGCAACATTATTAGCTGTGCCAAAAACAAAATAGTGATTTAGAAAAAAGGATATATCAAGGATTGATAAGAATTGGTTGCGGGGGCTGGATTTGAACCAACGACCTTCGGGTTATGAGCCCGACGAGCTACCAAGCTGCTCCACCCCGCGTCAAAGAGGTGACCATATTATAGTAATTAAATAATAAAGCAAGGTTTGTTTGATGTGAAAGCATCATTTTTAAACAAAAATGACAATATACTTGCTAATTCTAATCTAAATACAGCGATAATTTTAAAATCTTTACATCAGCGATAATAAAAAACATCAAAATTGACTAAGTCCTTAGTGTATTCAAATAACCTTGAGTGGTTTGTGTGGGATATTTTTTGTTAAAAAACAACAAAATAAAAAATTCAATAAAATCAGTCAGGAAAGGTATTGATTTTATTTGAGTTTTTGTTTGTTAGTTTTTAACCAAAAACCACCAGCAAAAGTCGTCCCCAGCAGCCCGCCAACGTAGGCTGACTCTATCTTTAACAAAACTTTACAATTTTTTAACTGAAAAAGTAGCACATTATTAATCAAGCGATTATAATTTCATCGCTTTCAAAGCAAGAGAAAGCTCATTAGTTGAGCAGTTAATTATAAAAAATGCAAATAAAACAAAAGATTAATTGACGGAATGAACGAAATGCGTTACTATGGACAGGATAATCGAAATGAGTTGCCATGCCTGGCACCTGGCACCTGGCACCTGGCACCTGGCACCTGGCACCTGGCACCTGGCACCTGGCACCTGGCACCTGGCACCTGGCCTGCCAAACCTATTTCTTAAATCTTTTTCAATTTCACTGTAGTCTAAATCAGACACAGTTCTTATTTTTATCACCGAGGTCATTTCGCGTAGCGAAATCGGCAACTTTATCGGCAGGGTTATCGTCGAGGTTGAGGCGCTTACCTTTTCTATTTAAATTACCAAACTTATCCCGCTTACTTAGATTATTTAGATTACCTAAATTATCGTTGTTTGTGCTGTTCTTGTTGTCATATACACAGGGTTCTGTGGCATTAACGACACATACATCAAGAGCAATTGAAGGTACTCCGCCATATTTAACGTTCGACGGTGGTCGAACAAAGGCGACAGATACAGACAGTTTGTTGTCTATAAGGTTGCAGGATGGCCAAGTCATCATGCCGTCTACGAATATATCAAGTGTATCAAATCCAATAAGATTGCCTTATGCAGGGAATACTCTGGGAGATATAGATATGATAGTCCCATCATCAGTGAATTCAGTGAGTATAAGTGATTTGGTCACTAGGTATAATTATTGGCGTGATGATGATGGAGATGAGCCGGCTGTAAATGGTGTAGCGGGGTATATATC
>NZ_JBXSQH010000012.1:0-63693 GCF_057063525.1 Gilliamella sp. X-46
TCGACAACAACCCTACCGATAAACTCGGCGAGTTCACTAAGCTAGATGATTTCGGTGATAAAAATAAGAATGGAGTCTGATTTTGACTACGATGATATTGAAAAAGATTTAGGGCGTAGGTTTGGCAGGCCAGATGCCAGATGCCAGATGCCGATTATGATAGCGCATTTCGATTATCCTGTCAAGTAAATTTTTGTTTTATTTGAATTTTTTATAATTGACCGCTCAACTAATGAGCACTCCCTTGCTTTTAAAGCGCTTAAATTATAACCGGTTGAGTAATAATGCGCTAGGTTTTTTGTTAAATATTTGTAAAGTTTTGTTAAGCGTATAAGGTTGAGCTTTTGGTGGCGTGTTTTGGGGAATGGTTTTGGTGAGGTTTTTTGGATAAAAAACAGCCAGAAAAAACTTTAATAAAATCAATACCTTTTCTGACTGATTTTGGACGGAAAATTAGGCCTTTTTTTGTTTTGGTGAATAGAATAAATTGCGCAGAGGTTTAGGACGTTTTGAGCTTGGGTGAATAAAATAGCTACAGCGTAATCACTAGGATTGCCGACCACGCTTTCAGCGCCGGCGGCGGGGGCGGCGCGATTGTGGCTTCGCCGCAACAGCACAACCCTAAGAGAAAATGTCCCAACTGACGCGGGGGCTTTATTCTTTGTTAGATTGTCCTCTCAGGCACCATAACCGCCCCCGCGGCCTAAGAATTAAAGACTAAGAAATAAAAGCTAAGGTATGGTGGCGCAAACAGCGAAAAAAGAGTTGTCGGTACTATTGGAGCCGTAGACTTGGCCGTCCTCCGGATGGGCAGTGCGGACTGACATGTCGTTTGTCCAGTAGAGGTAGGGGGTGAAGCCCACACCATAGTAGCCCATGTGGCCCCACTCAGAGAAAAGCCCAGCACCTATGCGACGACTGTAACCTCCATTACTTACAATACTGGTTGCAGTGGTTAAATCCCTTAATTTTGGCAAACGATAACCCAAACGACTACACCAATTGTATTGGCCAGACCGACTAGCCTGTCTACCACCGCGATGGACGAACCACTTCTGTAACACAAATCCATATTTAACCGCCACATTGCCACGACTATCCCTACCCACCAACTCAAATGTCTGTGGCAAAAGGGGGGCCTCTAGAGGACTAGGATTATCTGAATTTATCTGAGTACTATCAGCCCTAGGACCACTTAACTTAACTCGTGCGACAATTTTTCCTCTATCAACACTAGGAATCCAATTATTATTAGCTGTTACACTTGTCACCGTAGCCGTTATTCCACCACGAGTGACCGGAGACCACGTCAACTGACTTGCATCAACTCCATCTATAAGTAAATCAAAGGACAATCCATCCGCACCCGTAGTTGGAAAGTTTCGGTCGTAAGATGATGAATCATTAGACTGAGTTAAAAAACCCTTAGTAGAATCCCACATGCCAGATGGACCTGCGTACTTGCCTCCGCCATAAATAAGATTTGGCCTTGCGTACTGGACAAAGTAACAACTACCAGAAGAATTCGGTTCGATGTAATACGTCACAGCACCTCCACTAAAATTGTTACTGTTCGGCACACCATACCAGGTAGTTATACTTCCCCCTGCACTACTTAAGGTTACCTTATAAGGGGCACTACATTTACTTAATGTATCATCACGACTAACAGTTGTGCCATCTTTATCCTTTATTGATAACGTTATAATACCTGTTGCAGTAACACCATTTGTACCCTGACCATCACCATCATCATCTCCCCAACTCATTTGGCTCATTAGACGACTTAAAGTGGTATATGTTGCACCCGACGGTATTACCATATGAATATCATTAAATGTTATTCCAGCAGGAACCATTATCGGATTTGTCGAACTCGATGTGTTAGTTGAAGGCGTGATAGTTCTACCATTCGGCAACTCTATTGCAAAAAAAGTGTCCGTATTAGTTGCCTTTGTCCGACCACCGTCGAACGTTAAATACGGCGCACTCCCCTCTATAACCCTTGATGTATGTGCCGTTAACGCCTCTACCCCCTGCGTATATGACAATAACAACAATGACGCAAAGAATAATGCCGATTTAGATAACAATAAAGGTCTAAACCATAATGGCGGTTTGGATAGTAATGGCGGTCTTAATAACCACTTGGATATCGACGATAATTTTGCCGAAGAACCCGCCGAAAACATCGCCTGAAAAAACCTCGATGACGGCGTCGATTTCGCTACGCGAAATGACTTCGGTGATGAAAATAAGAACTGTGTCTGATTTAGACTACGATGAAATTGAAAAAGATTTAAGGCATAGGTTTGGCAGGCCATGTGCCATGTGCCATGTGCCATACATGGTAACGCATTTCGATTATCCTGTCAAGTAATTTTTTGTTTTATTTACACTTTTTATAATTAACCGCTCGACTGACGAGCTTTCCCTTGCTTTTAAAGCGCTTAAATTATAACCGGTTGATTAATTATGCGCTAGTTTTTTTGTTAAATATTTGTAAAGTTTTGTTAACTTGATAAGGTTGAGATTTTGTTGATGTCTTGTGGGTTATTTTTTTATGAAAATGCCCCTTTATAAAAACTAGCTTTCCTACCTAAAGGATATTGTGTTTGTCTTTTTCTATCTTGAGAATATGCTGCTAATAGAATGTGGTTAGCACGCCCAACAATCCTTATTGGGCGTACCAAGTTTTTAGTATTGATGCTCCATGCGTTTTAAAACTAGAACAATAACGCTGTACTACAATGAAAAAACCAATAGCAACAACGCTGTTAATAATATTAATAGGATGTCAAATAAATCTAGTTGATATATAAGTATAGCCGTTAAACATAAAATCCGGATGGGATTTTTTGCAAAGAATAGTAAGGAAATATTAAAAAACAATAATAAAATTAAATAGATAAAAATTAAAAGATTAGTCAATATTTATTAGATTTTAAAATAAAAAATAATCAATTAAATAGTGAGCTATCCATTTTTAGAAATAAATTCCTATTTTATTTTTTTAATCGCATTTGAAAGAGATTTAAACTCAAGTAGTTTGCAAAGAGTTGTTAAGACTAGCTTTAATTATACTTTGATTTGATGGATATTACTTTATGGTTTGAAGCTTTTTTTAAATTAAATAAAATCAATGTAATTTTCAATAAATTTTAGCCAAATTTGTTGATGATAAGGATTGTTTGGGAGGGTAACCTACAGTAGTTATCCCTCCCTATTTTGTTTTTATTGGCATATTGGCCTGTTGATTTTTAAACTTGAGACCGCATTGTTCATTTGTTTAATCATATCTTGTGGACTTTGGGCTATGTAGACTTTTCCTCCGGTGGCATTAGCAATGCAATCTATTTTATGTTCGCCAGCAATATCAACAATGTTAATTTTTAATCGTGGTTTTTGTGCAGCAATATAGTTAGCCAAAGTACAAATATTATTTCTTGTACAACTGTCTTCGCCATCACTAATAATAAGAATATAATCATCACGTTTTATACCATCTAGTATTTTACTGGCTTTTTCTAGACCACTATATAAAGGTGTTCCAGCCCCGCTTGTTGTAGAGGGTGTTAATTGGTTAATTTTATGCTTTAGTGACACGCGATTAGTGTACTTATAAAATGGCGAAACATCGGCTGCTGGGCAATTTGTTAAGCTTACTAGCGATATATCAATGTTCGGTTGTATGCTGTCAATGCTAGAAGTTGCTACACTTTTACTACCTGATAAGCGAGTTGGTAAGCGCGTCATACGCTTTTCGTATTTGATTTTTTCTTCCTCTGACATATTACGGCCATAACCATCCCACAAATATCCAAAGTATCGCTCAACCTCTGATGGCGATTCATCCAATGTCACTGTCATCGATGGTGAATTATCAAATACTATTGCCATTTTAGATGGATTAGGATCTTTGTTCATCTCTTCTTTGGTTACACAGTTAGGTGGATTTTTTACCTTTGGTGCTGGTGGTGGCACCGGTTTTGGTTTTGGTTTTGGTTTTGGCTCAGAGATTACTGTTGGCGTAGGTTCTTCTGGCACAGTTTCTTTTGGCTCACTAACAGGCTCAGGGGTCGATTTAGGTTCTGGTTTAGGTTCAGGTTTGGGTTCAGGTTTCTTTACTACAACAACTGCCATTGGATGGCGAACCGCTGACTTTTGTTTACCAAATGGGCAAAATAAATACCACAGAATACCAAGTAAACCAATAAGCAATAGGGCTAAAAGTAGAAAATGCCACCAACGCCAAAATGGCTTTGGTGGAATAACTGGGACTGCTGCAGGTAAAACCGGTTCTTCAAAGGTATTAACAATAACCGGTTCATCATTAATCACATAAATTTGGTTACCTAAACTTTTAATTCTTGGAAGCCATGCTGAAACTAAACTTCGCTCTTCACCGCTTAATGGCATTAGCTTAACAGCATTTTCAATATCATTAATACGTGTTTGTAACGTTTTGGTTATCTTATTTTTATACGATTTGTCAGCAATACTATCAAGTAAAAGTGGTTGCCCTTCAAGGTTGGTATACCACCCTAAGTATTGATTGTTATCAATTAGCTTTGGTGATGCTAAAATCGAAAAAGTACGATCGGTTAAATGTGATTTTAATAATAATAGTAAGGAATGATACTGTTCTAATAGAGATATCTTCTCTGGGTTATTATAATCAAAGGCTATCCGCGTTATTCGTTGCATTATTGATTTAATTCCTTGCAGTTGACTATTATTCTTATACTAAAATTGCAGTAACTTGAAACGTTTTTACGATACCAAAAACGAGATATTCAATTATCTAGTATTATTTGTAAATAATTATTCACATATCGGTTTACTAATATTCATATTCGAAACGGCATTATTCATTTGTTTAACTATCTGTGTTGGATTTTGAGCGATATAAACCTTACCTCCTGTTTTTTCCGCTACACAGTCAATTTTATGTTGTCCAGCAATATCGACAATATTTATCTTTAGACGGGGTTGTTGAGCTGCGATCTTGCTGGCTAAAGTGCAAATATTCGCTTTGGTGCAATTATCTTCGCCATCACTAA
Source organism: Gilliamella sp. X-46 (assembly GCF_057063525.1). Lineage (NCBI taxonomy): Bacteria > Pseudomonadati > Pseudomonadota > Gammaproteobacteria > Orbales > Orbaceae > Gilliamella > Gilliamella sp. X-46. Next base: position 5,064 of record NZ_JBXSQH010000012.1, read on the forward strand.
TTACTAAGATGTAATCATCATGGTTTACGCCATCAAGCATTTTACTAGCTTGTTTTACACCACTATATAAAGGCGTTGCACTGTTATTTTCTAATGGATTTAACTGATTAATTTTATTTTTTAGCTTACCTCTATTTTCATAATGATAAAAAGAGGTAGTTTGTGCAGCAGGGCAAGCAGAAAGGGTAACTAACGCAATATTAACATCGGGTTGTATTTTATCAACCGTCGATAATGCAACCTTTTTACTACTTGATAAACGATTAGGTAAACGTGTCATACGTTTTTCGTATGCATCAGCTTCTTGTTCGGTCATTGAATACCAATCAGAATTTAAGTATTGATTAATGGAGGCTTGAGACTCCATCAATGTCAATGACATTGATGCTGAATTGTCAAATATCATAACCATTTTAGGCTTGTCAGTATTATTGGCAATTTCTTCACGAGTAATACAATTTTTAGGTGCTGGCTCTGGTATCGGTTCAGGTTCCGATTTTACAACGGGTTGTTCCTCTTTAGGTGGCTCAACAACTGGATCGGGTTTCTTTTCTTCAACAGGCTGAGTAATGACAGGTTCCACATCAGCAATCACTGGCTTTTCTTTTCCATATGGACAAAATAAATACCAAAGAATACCCAATAAACCAAGGATTAATAAGGCTAAAAGTAAAAAATGCCACCAACGCCAAAATGATTTTGGTGGAATAACTGGAACTGGTGCAGGTAAAATGGGATCTTCAAAGGTATTGACAATAACTGGGTCATCATTAATCACATAAATATAGTTACCTAAACTTTTAATTCTAGGTAACCATGATGAAATAAATGCCTGCTGCTCAGCTGTTAATGACATTAACTTAACCGTAGCTTCAATATCGTTAATACGATTTTGTAACGTTTTTTCTATCTTAGCTTTATGTGATTGATCGCTAATTTCACTCAATAAGATAGGCTGCCCTTCTAAAGGGCTGTACCATCCAATGTATTGATTATCATCAATCAACCTTGGTATAGCTAAAATCGAAAAAGTACGTTCAGTTAAATGCGGTTTTAGCAATGCTAACAAAGAATTATATTGATCAAATAAAGGCATCTTTTCAGAATGGTTATGATCAAAAATAATTCTTGTTATTCGCTGCATTGCTAATTCATTCCCTTTTATTTAGCTTCTGTTTTATTTAAACATTGATTTCATAAAAATATATTTATATATTCAGTGCTTTTTGCAATTGTTGCAGCTTTTTATTTAACTTTTCAAGCTCAACTTGTTTTTCAAGTTCAGAACTATTTGAATTGTTGACCTTATTTAGTTGCTGTTCAATATCTTTTACTTGAGCCTGCAAGTCGTCACGACCTTTGGCTTTTTGTTTTACTTCATTGGTCAGTTTAGTCAAATCCGTTTTCAACTTTTGCTGCTGTGCCTTTTTCTGTTTAATGCTTAACGAGGTGGCATTTTTTTGCTTCTCGATGGTGGCATAAATCTCTTTAAACTGCTGATTAGCTCTTACTTCATTTTCTAGAATTTGTTTTTTCTGATCAATTCGAGCCTGATAATTGCCTGAATAATTACAGCTGATCTTATCCATTATTCCAATGTTGGTATTAGTCGGATCGCACTGTTCTGGCGTTGTTGAACAACCAGCTAAAAAAATAAATGGACTAAGTAATAGAAGATATCTTTTTTTCATAATTAGCTAACCTTAACTGCTGAACGTTGTTTAGTCACAAGATTAATTTGATTTTCAAGTACTGCAATTTGTTTATGTAATTGACTGATTTGTTGATCCAGTCTTGATACTCTAACACCTGATTGTCGTTCTTCAGAAGATATTGAAACCCAATCATTTTCAACTTGTTTCATGCGTTTTAATTTGTCTCTTAAATAAGCAATATTTGCATCAATTTGTGTTAAATCATTTTGTGCCTGTTTTTTATTTAGCGTGTCATTTTTTATTTGATTATTTAATACATTAAGTGTTGCTAAATTCTTATCTAATACCGCTTTAGCTGTTTCAGTCACCGCTTGTACTTCATAGGTGTTCTTTTGAACGTCTTGAATATAAACATCTAAACGCGTCTCATCATCAGCATATTCAGCTCGCTTACTGTCTAGATAATAGTTAGCCCCCATCATAACACCACAACCAACCGCTGCAGACGCAAGACATACCCCTGTTTTTCCACCTGCTAACATACAGCCAATACCGCCTAAACCGGCACCGATAGCACAAGATTGCCAAGCTGATTTGCTAAAAAATTTAGCCGTATTACTTTTTGTTAATGCTGGGTCAACATTTCTAGAACTTACTCCTCCTGAGCCTTGACACCCTGTTAAAATAAGGGATATACATAAAGTCAGCGTTACTATAATTTTATTCATCATTTTTTTCCTTTTATCTCATTACACGTTTGTAGCCAAGCTGTTCGCTCGATCTTTCCCGATTCAATATATTGATTAATATGTTTGAAATAGAGTTTTAAATAATCGCTCATATTCGCTTTGCCGCTATTTTCTAGAATAAATTGTGTTGATTTAACTTGATCATTAATCGTATTTTTCTCATAATTTGACGCCGTATTAACAATCGTATCGGAATAATATTTCAATATAAAGTCCCGAGCACTTTTAGACTCATCAACAACCTGTTTTAAATTATCTAGCTTCACTTTTGAGCACATATTGTCATCATCCAAAGTATCTGTTTCTTTTGGATCACAAACTTCATTAATCATTGTTTTATATAAATTATCATTATACTCAAACTTGCCATTCAAATCTGAAACATTAGCACACAAAAATGCACCTAATTGTAATGCCGATTGTATAGAACGATCTCGTTGCTCATCACGAGCTTGATTAGCGCTACGTAAAAGAGCATTGAGTTGATTTAATTCTTTTTTTGTTTTTTCATCGTCAACTTGTTTAGTAATTTTTTCAAGCTCGCTGACAACATTACCATTTTTTGCGCTGTCCGTTTCACTACCTAATTGACTCCATTCTTTGTCTAGCTCTTTGATTTTATCGTTCGAATTCATCACTTCAGTTGTATAAACTAAGCGAAATCCAACATCTTTACTTTTATAAGCACTTTCATCATCATAGAAAGGCTTTTCAGTACGAAAAGCACTGGTAGTTGAAGATTCGGGCGTTAAATAGCTGCCCCCACGAACAATCATTCCGCCTTGTTGGCCATGGTAGCGATCAAGTTTATTCATTCTAAACGAATCAAACATCATTTCGCTCGCATTACCTAAAATATCATACAGATCTAGGGGATTAGGATCTAACCTACCAATAAGTTGCAATTTACCATTAGCAGACTTGGCACCAGAAAACCACGCATAACTTTCGAGATTTTTAGTCATAGGGAATCGTGATTCTCTAAATTCCGATTCTGTCACTTTTGAGCCACCACGCGCGGCATATTCCCATTCCGTATTATTGGGTAAACGGACATAGCCATTAGGTAAATTAATTGATTTTATTTTTGACTGGTTTTCAATTAACCAACGATTATATTTATCTGTAAAAGCAATCGCATCAAACCAGCTAATATCCGTGATAGGAAAGGAAAGATTCACTTTAGGAGTTGGGCAAGTATCATTCATGACGGATTGATATTGCAATGCGGTAATCTCATATTTACCTATCAAATAATAGCGCTCTTTACCTGAGTCAGAAAAGCTACCAGCAATATAATTGGGCGTGGCATACTCGGCAAAACCGAGCTCTTTTTGATTGCTTCCTAAAATGACTTTGACATCATCTAGCGGTTTATTGGTAGGGGTAAATACCTTTTTCATCACTAAACTACCGTCACATGGCATCGGTAAAATCACATCATCTTTTGCAGGCTTGGGATTATAAAATTTACTGTCCCAAGGTTCAGCAAAGCTTAATGCCGGCAGTAAGCTAATTGTAGCCAATCCCCAACAAGCTAATCGGGTATAATTATGCTTCACGTAAGCTTTCTGCTGGTTGAATTTGAATAGCACGTCGCCCTCCTATAACCACAATGCCCGCTGAAATAAATAAAGTCACTAAAAATGCAATAATAAGATGATAAAATTGTAATTGACTCACAACGGATTGTGAAAGTAAATTTTTACCTAAAACTAAATTAAAAGCACAATTTCCTACCGCAAACAGTCCACAAGAGATTATAAAAGCGAAACAGCTCAAAATCATTGCTTGGTTAATTAAATAAAGCATAATGCCTTTCGAGCGAAATCCAAGTAATCGCATAAAAGCAATATCTTTGCGTTTACGTTCAATATTCGATAAAAATGACCCGGTAAATGATAAAATACATCCCAATACTGCCGTAATGGCAATAACGCTAAAAATAAAATTAAGCACTCGATCAATCGCTTGCATGTTTTCAATTGCATTAGCCTCGGTACGTGTTTCGATATGTTTTTCTCGTAATTTAAATGCTAATGGAGCAACATTATCCAGTGAGTCTGCATAAATACGGGCTCGCGCAAACGACGTATGATTAGGTGGATTTAATTGTCCAGTAGAAGTCACAAAAACATCACTTTGATATCCATCATAATAGTTTTCCATATCAATCAGTAAATCTAAAGAAACAAAAGCCGCTGCACGACTATAACGATTTTCGGGAATAATGCCAACTACCTCTAATTCCGTCATTCCTTTTTCAAGTTTTCCATCAAGCTGCCTTGTGATCACCATTTTCACACGACTTCCCATCGTGACTTGCATTTTTTCGGCTGATAATGAACTTAATAAAATTTGTTTTTTATTATTAGGTAATGACAAATTTTTTGTTATTGGATCATCTTTAGCCGTGGGAATAATTTCGGCATTATTGACGAAATGGCTAGCATCTTTCATTAAATCAGCTTGCGTATTTAATGAACGCGTGAGTGGAATCACAAAAGCTGTTTCAGGTTGCTGTTTTATCCACTCAAACATTTCATCTTTAAGTTGCAAATTCCCCACAATTTTTACTTCTAAATTTTGCGGATCACTGAGTAATTGTTCTCGAAGCTGCGAAACAACCCCGTACTTTAAACTAAATAACAATAACAAGGGGGTAATCACTGATATTACTGAGGCAATAATACAAAATGATACTTTTTTGTCATACCATAAATCCGCTAACGATAAACGAGTAACAAGTAACCATTTTGATATTGCTTTAGTCATTTTTTACGCCTTATCTTGTAACGGTGAAAATTCTGATGATTGTGGCGAGGTTAACTTGGCCGATAAAGTAAATAATTTTTTATTAGCTATGCGTTGCCAGTCATGTGTGACAATCATGGCCGCAATTTTATCTTGCTGAGCTTGTTCAATAATTAAATCAAACAGTAAATTTGCATTATAGGGATCCAATGCCGAAGTCGGTTCATCGGCAAGTAACAACGCTGGTTTATGAATAATAGAACGAATAAAAGAAGCCCGTTGCCTTTCACCAATTGATAACTGTTTAGGATATTTATTGAGCAAATGAACGATATTGAGTTTTTCCACTAGATAACCAAACCGGCTATTATCCACTTTTTTTTGTAATAACTTCAACGATAATAAAATGTTGTCACGAATCGTCAAAAATGGCAGTAATCCACCGGTTTGCAGCATAAAGCCTAAATATTGAGCGCGAATATCAGCAAGTTCTTCGATTTTATCTTGCTTGATTAGCGTTGCGATATCAATATCATAATTATCAACAATTAAGTTATAACCATCAATTTGGTCTGGTTTTAAAATCATTCCCACCATTTCAAGTAAAGTGCTTTTACCCGCACCACTATCACCTTGAATCACAATAACTTCACCCGCTTGGACAGTAAGCGTAGGCAGGCAAACGCTAAAAAAGGATTTGCCTGTTGAGCGTGAAATCGATAATTGCTTAATATTTAACATTTTACGGCAACATTTCTAATGGTATAGGATAAACATTTTCGCGAGGATCACTGCCGTCAGCTAATGAAATCCAACGATCGACATCCGCATTACATTTTTGATAATAGCGAATTTTACTGTTTAAATTACGGATAAATTTTTCTTGTTCAAGCCCACTCATACTTTTCCATGTATCTTGATCAAGTCCAGTGACATCACTTTTATAAGGGATATTATCTAAATATTCCCCCAGCAAACCTAAGTCAGCAATTTTTGTGACAGAATCAGATTTTAATTTACTTGGATCTTGCCCCATTGCAGCCGCAACAGAACGAAGCTGGGAGAACATATCATCGGCAGAAATCAATCCATCATTAGCCGCATTAGCAATTTTGCTAACCACATCGCTCAAATCACTTAGTTGCGATTTTGTTAATAATATACGTGGCTCTGCTGTTGGAATAGTCGGTTTGACAAAATCTTTATCGGCAATCCATGCTTTAAAAACTGACGGCGCTTGAGTGCCTTTCACATCGCCCAAATAAGCCAGTTGCATGGCCTTGCTTAGTAGCAATGCATCTTTTAACATGTCTGAGTTATCGTCTTTTGCATTGATGGCATTACCAACAGAGGCTTCACCTTTATAAGCAAGTTTAACTTGTTCAGACAATGCTTTTGCTAGCAAGTCAACTTTGTGACCAAACTCATTTACATCACCTGCATTCACTGGGTAATAAAGTGATTTATGAATAAAATCGTTATACGTTAAGTCTGAATATTGTGCGGCCGCAATTTGGTGATCTTTTGCACCACTTGGCGTTTTTAAATGTAATGCATAAATCGCAACACCTTTATGCTGAGCTTCAAGTCTTAATTGCGCCGCATCCATGCCTGTACTAGAGAGCTTATCATCACCAGGAATTGCACTCGCATCGGTTATCAAAATCATATAACGCGCACCAAAACTATTCCAATTAATATCATTTAATGCTTGAGCGACACCAGCATAAGAATCTTCAGCAAAATACGAGGTAGAAACGGTAGCTTGTTTAAGCGAAGAACTCAGTTGTTTAAAGTCTTCCTTATCTTTAACTTTATTAGGATCCGCAAAAATTTTGCTCACAAATTCAAGCTTATCTGATGCCTTTAAACTTGACCGAAATGAAACCAATCCAAACTTAACTTGTTTTTGCAAATTTTCTTTTTCAATATGTTGATAAACTCGCTCTACCGCTTCCTTAGTCCTTGAAATATAAGGATCCATAGAAATAGTCGAGTCAATAACAAACACTATGGCGGCTTTAAAAGGAGCTACTTGGTTAGCACTATCATCAGTCGTTTGGGTAGTTGTTGGTTTTGTGTTATTTTTTATCAATGATTCTTGTTTACTGACTGAGGCCACTTCTAATACTCGCTCATAAAACCCTTGCCCATTCATCACTTCTTCACCTTGTAAAATAGGTAATAAATAGAAGTTACTTTTAAAATCAACGAACTCTTTCGGCTCTTGAGCCACTACTTCTAAAGCGGGTTTATTTGCTTTTAATGCATCACGAATAGGTTTTAATAAAGCTTCAGGTTTGTCTGCATCAACAATCGCCGTTAATGCAGCCTTGTCTTTAAAAAAGAGCAAAGGATCACGATCAACTGGATTTGTAAAAACCAATGTCATTTGCATATTCCAAGCTATCGCACATGAATTATTAATCCAACCAATGGTTTTTCCATAAGAATCTGGACCAACACTAAGCCACTCTTGATTATTGTCATTTTTGCGTTCATAAACATAATAACGGGAAAATGCAGGCAAGGATTTGCCTGTAGCATCGGTAATATTGTTTTTTAATTCACACGTTGGGGTACTTAGTACTCGTTGGTATAGGGTTGTTTTTCCAGCCTGTTTAAGTGGCTCAGTTGCAAACCCTACCAAAGGTAGGCATGTTAGACCTAGTGTGCCAATGAGTTTCGAGATAGCTAGCTTATTCATTCTTGCTCCTCATTATTTTTGTAATTCGGTTAAACGATCTTTAACGAACGTATTATTTGCATCATTGGTCAAAGACGTTTCATACCAATAAATAGCCGTTTCTTTATCTGCTTTAAAGCAATTATTTGCTTCATAATATTTTTCGTCATACTCTTTTGCATATAACATCGCAATTTTAGGATTAGTTTGAGCCTGATTTGCATATAACCGCTGAGCAATATTACATTTTTCAGTTTTTTTAGCTTCAGTAATGATTTGAATAATAGCATCCGTCTCTGGCTTGGTCTGTAAACATTGTTGAATAAAGGTTAAATCATCAGTAGAGGCGTTGTTCAAACTACATTGACCACTAATTTGCACTGCTGGAGTTGGTGGTGTTGGTTGTGATTGATTTTTGTAAAATAAAAAATACCATGCAGCCATGCCAAGTCCAATTAGTACTATACAACCGATAATAATAGCCACAATTAACCCTAGGCGACTTTTCGATTTAACTGGTTCCACTGGTATTATTTCTGGTTCTGGTTCGATAGGTTCGGCTAACGTTTCATTTTCAGCGTCAATGCTAGATTCTTCAATTAATGGTGTTTGATCTTCAATAATAGAATCACTAACAGGATCTGGCTGCGCTATAGTTTGCTCGTCATTTGGTAATGCGGTTTGCAAGTTTAATGCGGTTGATGCAAGAACCGAATCAGCAATACTTACAACGCCCCCATCAACATAATTCTCATTTTGCTTATCACGAATTTGTATAAGAAATCGAATCTGACTTTCTTGTGATAATAAAGAGTCGACCAGCCATTCACCAATTTGTCCTGTTAGTTGTCCATTATCAACAGACATATTTTCAACGGAGTGCCAGTTTTTTTCAGGGCTCCATTGATTCAAACCCGATAAATAATAGCCGTCTTGATTTCGTTGTATAAGCATATCAATGTCAGAACTACCACTCCATTTTTGAGCTAAAAACTTCGCAATACCGGGTTTATAACCATCTAATTCTATTCTTAATGCCATGATATCCTCTATTTTTATACTCAAATATGTGAGTATTGTTTATCTGAGCTATTGAATAGGAAAGGTCTTTTCGCTCAAAAAGACTTTCCTACTATACTTTGTTATTTTTAATTAATCCGCGATTGCTTGAAAAAAGCAAGAATTTCGCCCAATCGGCTATTTTGTTCCTGGCTAATTTCGCGTCCTGCATGATGCCCTACATTTTCTTGCGCAAGCATAGCAAAGGCAATAAACCAATCAAATATTGCATACTGAGAATAATTTTTAGTGTTGTCGTCCAGCTTTGGTAACAAATGCGATGATTGCACATTAAATTCGCTTAGTGGTGAAGAAAATATTGGTTTCCCCTGATTAACTTTGCTCATTGGTATATCACTTGTTTGCCCTTGAATAAAACCAAGCCAAGCAATAAAGTCTGCCAGTAAGGTATGAATAGTGCTGACTTGTCTAGACTCTAGATCATCGCGTTTACTACCTGTGTTTTCATTATTCAAAATGCGTTCGCTTAAACTTGCTTCAAGTTTTATTCGATTTGCAGCAGTAATCAGTTCTTCTACCATAAAAGAGAGCGATTTTTGATTGATACCGAAAAACTGCAAGATATGCTTATCTAGCACAATATTTCTTAAATGCTCTAACCATGCCGAAAAAACTGTTTTTGCAAACTTTGATTCGGTAGGTAATATTGTGGTTTGTTTGGTGGTTGATGATGAATTAACATCAGAAAATAGTTCAAAATCAGCAGTTAAACCAAAATCATTGGATAAATTATCTAATAAATTATCATTGCCAGCTTGCTGAGTTTCATTTTCGACAGTATTGGAATGATAAAGCGCTCTAATGGTTTGATCCGGCAATTCAAACGCTTTAAGTAGCTCGCCTAATAATAGTGCTTTGCTCTGTAACTCTTTAACAACATCAGCAATAATTTGTTTTTTCTTGGCTAGTTCTTCATCATTGTCCGCTTGATACCAAGTATCAAAACGCATATTAATAATATATTCAATTTTTTCATTAAGTTGTTCAACAATTCGTTGCTGTTTGACTTCGGTAATAGCAACTTGTTCTAAGTATTGGCTAATTCGCCCTATACCACCATCATTAAGTTTTAACATGGCATCCCATGCTTCTTCTGGCTGGAACACGTACTGTTTGATATCACTATTTTGCACAAATGTATTTCTTAATAAATTCATTTTATCTTGATAATTTTCATTATAAGATTGCTCTTGGCAAGTGTTCGGCTCGACATTTAAAAACGGTACATCAAATCCCGGTTTGCGGACAAGAAAAACATTATTAAATTGATGCTCGTTAGACCAGTTACTTAACCAATCGTAACTACCAAAGCGTTCTAAAATAGTTTGCTGAAGTAATCCACCTTTACCCCAGCTATTTTTAAGATTGTCTTCTGATAGAGTTAATGAGGTACCAATGCGTTTATCAAACATGGTAATTGCCCATAATAATCCTGCTTTTTTCGTCGCTCTTTTTTCAGCAGTTTCACCTTGGGTTTTATCGATCCAACGCTCAAGTACTGGACCAACATCATTAACATCAGATTGTTTATCTGACGGCGTGCAAACAACTAGCACGTTCATTTCTTGGCTATCAGTATATTTTTCAAAAAGATAAGCAACTTTACCCCGTAATAAAAGCTGAGCAATAGGGTTGCCTTCCTTCACATCTGAAATCGATATCAAATTTAAACGACCTCGATATCCAGGAAAATCAAGTAAATCCACATTTTCAAAAGTTGGCACTCTGGTTTTATTGACTAATGGGAAAATTAATTCGGCGGTTAAAAAAGCCAATTGCGCTAAAGATATTGATGTTGGTTCACTATTTAACGGCGTTATGGTAATCGATGAATCTTTGTCGGTATTTAATCGCTCAAGAATATCGACATTCATAATACTGTCAATTTGCGACTTGGTGCCATTATTATCTTTCACTAATACTGAAAGCGGCGCATACACAGTTTCAGCATGGTGTAAACTTGATAATGTGGTGGCTAATTGAGTGTAAATTATCGTCAGTTCAGTAATTCCCCCCCATAAGACAGAAAACAGCTCGCCACGCTCTGCTACTGATAAATAAGGAATAAGGTGCGTTGCTTTTTCCCAATATCCGCCTTTTAATTCTTCAAGCGAGTTACCAAAGTTTTCAGATAAATAATCGTAAAGATCAACAATATCATCCTCGCTAATACCACCGACATAATTGGTTTGTTTCTGATTTTCCAAGCGTTGAATTGTCTGATTTAACGGTGCAAACTCAATTTTATTAGATACTTTTTGCTGATCAAAATCTTTAAAATAAGCATTTATCAAGATTTTGACAATTTCGATCTCTTTAAACAATTTTAATTCTAATGGATAGTTAGGTATGCCACCTTTGGCAATACGGCTAAAGCGAGTGACAAGCCCCGTCGCCTCTTTGCCACTACCTACGGGATTAACATGGTCAATAAAATCTAACACTTCATTATCGACAACCGTTTCAAGCTTACCATTTTCACCGGCTGCAAGTGCTGAAATTAAGTAAGATTTACCGGCCTGTGATAATCCAAAAAAACCAACTGCAACAGATTTCGTTGACACATCTCCCAATCGTTTTGCGCTGTTACGTAACCGCCGCAAATCCAAAATTAAGTTATCCGCTTCGCTATTTAAACGTTTAGATGAATGACGTGTTTGATTCACCCACTCAATGGCCTTTGCAGATGCTTGATAGACCTGATCCCAAGATTTAGGCAGTTGTTCGTTTAAGTTTTTCATCGTTTTATCATTCCACTATCAAGCCAATATTGCGTACTTATTAACCCCGAGTTAACCATGGTATTTAAACTGAGTTTAATATCCTGATTTTTATTACAGGCTCGCCCATCAGAAGCTTTTACATCTTTAATATAAAAATTTTCGACCGTTTTTTGTTTATTTTTTATGCCCAGAGTCACTTCTAGCACGACGCCTTCAGCACTTAATCGCTTAGCTACCTCACTGTTTTCAATCGTTAAAATATAGATAGGCGATGCCGGCCAACGGTCAACTTCAAGTTGCCTAAAGCCAAGTCTTGTAGTGCCTCGAATTTCAAATGAGAGATCAGGAAAATCATAATCAGGATTATCCAGATCAATATCTTGGTAATAGACATTTTCTTTTTTAATCATATTAAGATTATCTAAAAGTCCAATGTACTTAACGGTTGAATATAAATCTATATTAGAAGATCTAAAATAGAAATTAGGTAATCGTAAATTCTTGCTTAAAAAGCACAGCATCGCCCCCACGGCTGCCGTTGTTTTAGGATCATCAATTCTTTCTTGTTTGTGGAAAGGATACCAACCACCAGTATAATAACCATGCAAAGGTAAAATTCGTCCAGCAGGCATGGATAAGCGTGATCTGAAATAACTTTGGATACCCGGTAAACGCGAAGGACGACCAGTTAACAAAAGAACATCACACTGATAACAACTAATAATTTCGGATAACGCATCAAACGTTTTACAAATATTGTAATAATCGCCCCGAATAAACAAATAATGAATACGTTTAAGATTAATCTCAATACTTAAGTCAAGTACTGAAAAATCAGGATTATTTAATGCGCGCTTAATGGGTTCATTAATAAAATTAAGCACGTTATCGGTCATCATATTATATTGTAATAATTCACCAAAAGTAGAGCGATAGACATGTTGCTCAGCGTGTAATGGGTCATAAAGTTCGTACGATTTTAATATTTGTAACCCAATTGGTGTAAATAACTGTAAGGTAAGTTGCTGGCGTAATACCGCATCTTGAATTGATAGTTGCTGAGAGCCAATAATTGTAGACAAAATTGGGTTAGGGTCTGCAATTCCAGCTTGTTTCAAACCATTTGTTAAAGCTGTTATAACGGTATCTTGGATAATATCGAGCAAAATATCATCACCAGCCACTTTGAATCCATCACGAAAACGCTGTGTTGGCACAATATAAGCATTACTACTATTGGCTTGTCCGTTAATGCCATAGTCTAATTGATAATCGTTAATCACTAAATCTGTCGTGCCGCCACCAATATCAACCGTTGCAATAGTTAGCTTTTGCTTATTGGTTTTATCTGGACGGATCATTGATGCAATAAACTCTTCACATCGCCCATTATAATTATTTTGTGTTTCGTTAAAAAGATACACAACTTGGCCACAAGTCGCTTCATCCCATTGGATATAAACTTCAGGAATATTTGGCCAAACACTTTTTAATTGCTCAGGATTATTGAAATCAATATTGTCATCTGAACTATCCCAACCAAGGCTTTTCCAAACCAAACCAATCGCTTGATATACGCAACTTTTAAATATTGCTTGTTCAGGTTTTGGCATGGCTGGTGGAATCGTTAAAATGATTGAACGCAAATTACGTGGTGTTTTCGCATGCTCTAGTTTATTGCGCTGAGCAACACTATTCATTTGCATTAATGCATGCATTAATACTTCACATAACATAAACGTCATCAAGGAGCTACGAGAGTATTTTGGGTGGAAAACCGGCATTTTGCGATCATACTCGTCTTGAATATCATTGCTAAGAATATGCAACGCTTCACCATATTCATTAATTAAACTAGAAAAAGGCTCTGCTGTTGCAAATGGTTCATGATCACTTTTTACATAATGAGAGTTAAAACGCCACCCTTGTTCATATTTATCTTGATCCCACAAATAACGTTTTGGGCTTGAAAGTCCCGTTGCACCTTCATTGCCTTCACGCCGACTAGCAAGTCGGCTTGCTTCTTGACCAACACGAACAATACTTGGCCAACGAAAAGTATCGCGTCGTCCACTTTGCAAAGAAAAATGTTCCTTGCCAAAAAAAGTTTGGGCAAATTCTACTCGGCTTTCAAACGGTTCATTATAGATATGCTCAGGCTGAGTTAAATCACGGATTTCAAGCTCATAACGATGATTTAAGCTATCTTTATCTTGAGCATGATCTTCAATTAGAATCCCACAAGTGCGTGAGTTACCCACATCTAAAATCATATCGACAGGAATTGATTTCACCACATCATCTTTATTGTTTGACACAATTTTAATTGTCGGTAATTGCAATGAATCGGCAAGTAAATGGATGATATTTAGGTAGTGTCCATAATAAGATTTACTTTTAATTTCTTTATTAAGATCATCTTTATGGATCTTTAACCGTTCAGATTGTGGTGCTAACTCTTGAAAGAGATCAATTAACCAGCTGGTTATCCATTTAAGCTCTAAATACCATGAAACCTGATCTGAACGATGTGCTAAACTAAAGACTGCACCAGTCATCACATCATTTTCGGTTGGAGCAAGGTAAGCCACATCTTGTAAGTTAGCAAATACTTTTGTATCAAAAGCAAACGTAATTCGATGTGTATTGCCATCAGGATCTTCACCTTCAGGAATACTAACAATTCGAACTCGACTCCAATTATGCGGCCCTTGATCAAAGCGTTCTGGCGGTATTGAACGCAAAACAGGTACAGGTAACCAAATACCATCGTATAATTTTAACGACTGATCAACACTAATTTCTTGTGTTGGTTTGACAGCAAATGTTGGATTATCAGGTGTAAAAAATTGACCACTTTCCACATCTTCAATCAACCTGATGAGTGCGCCACTTTCTGATGGGTCAATAAAAGCCCCATTAACTTTACTGCGCCATTGATTATCTTTCCAATCGATTTTAAGTGCAAAATCAAGAAACTGAATGCCACTATTCATAATTAGTGTCACTTCTTGACCATAATTGCGTAATTCTGGAAGCATATACAACCTTTATTGTTTTTTCATCGTTATCGGGAATGAAGTCCCATTATTATAAATTCCTTGGCAATCAGCTTTATTATCTTTGCCTGGTGTACATTGAATTTTTGGCAATTGATATTTGGTGTTATCACTACAAACAGCCTCTGTATTACCTGCTATACCTAGATTAGCATTTTTAATATCAGTGCCAACATTACCCGTACATTTCACACCATCGCTACGCGTTATAGTGACTTCGCCATTACCATCTTTAAAGTTATAACTTAATTGCAACGGTTTACCTGTGGCTTTATCTTGAATACCGCCATTGGCAGACCATTGACCATCTAAGAATTTTGTGGATCCTTGCTTGATTGCATCTGCTGGTAAAGCTAAATTATTTGTTTGATCAACCGCAGCGTTAGAATTCGCTTTATTATCTTTATCTGATGGTGAAGGAGTTTGGTTGGCGCTATTTTTATCTTGCCCATTTTGTCCATTTTGAGCTTCTGTGTCATCTTTTTTATCAGGATCGGTAGGCGTTGATTTATCATCTTTATCATTTGTATTACCAGTATCAGGCGGAGTCACTTGATCGTTTTTATTATCTTGCGCATCTGGATTTGAAGTATTATTCCCCTCATTTGCATTATCTGGTGCTACAGAATGATCAACCGAATCACTTGCTAGATCGGGATTATTCGGAGTATTGGTTGTATTGTCTAAAATGGTACCATTTGGTATGGCGTTACCCATGACACCCAACCGATTATCAACAACCACACCTCTTGGCTCAGTTTTTAATTCTGGTTCTGTCGCTTTTTTATCCTGCTTGTCATCCTTTTCAGGTTGACTAATATTGTTATTATTTAAAGATACATTCGGATTAATCGATATCTCAGGTTTTAACCAACAACCACGTAGCAAAAATAAGGCTAACAAAAGCAGCAATAACGGTAATAATCCCAGCAACCATATCCACCAACGCTTCCACCATGGTTTATTATCAATAGGCGTGTCAGAAGTAACGGCTGCTGTTTGTGAAACTTTTGCTACCGGCTCTAAACTATAGAATGGAGAATTACCCTGAGAGATGTTCGGATACACAAATCCCCAGAAAGTAATCACTGGTTTACCGTTAACAATATAAACAAATTGATTACTTGGGAAACGTATTGCCATCAAATTAGGTTCGGCACTATCAACATTATTTTTGGGATCATAAATAAGACGGCTAAAAAGCAGTTGATCACCTTCTAAATTAGGATTACTGGCTAGTTGTTTGCCAAAATTCATCACTTTATGTTCAAATTCTTTTAGTAAAGCCAGCGCTGACTGTTGCTCAGATTCACTAGCTGAAGTCCAAGGAACAATATCATATTGTCCATCAGGCTGATTTGAATCAAAAGGAATATACCAATCAATAATATTGCCCTGATCATTGCGTTGAGGAATAGCTAAATAATCAGCATATTGTCTTCCTAATTTCACTCTAAACATTTCACGGATTTGAGTAGCAACTAAGTAGGCAGCTTTACCATCATGCCCCAACACTTTGAAATCTTTGATATCACCACTTCGAAGTAATGTATTTGCCATATGTTCCTTTCTATTTCTTCCTATCACTTTATTTCTTAGAATTTGTACACAACAAAAATAAGTTTAACAGAAAACACTATTATTGTAATTGATATCATTATGGATATTATAAATTTTTAGTCATATTTTTGATAAGTGTCACTATAAATAAAACGATTTATATAAACTATAAATAAAAATATATAACAATCTGTTTTATAAAACTTTTCAAGTTAATTATGACTCTGCTATCCTGTTATAAATTTATACTAAAACACATACTTTCCTGAAAGTTTTCAAAAAATTATTTTAAAAAATCTTGATCTGTTAATACGCGTAATGGTTGCATATCGCTTTCGCCTTTTATCACTAATGTAGGATCTGAACGTAAACAAGTACCACCATAATGACCACCAACTGTAAAAGTACATAACTGTAGATAGCGATCTTCGACTTTTGGCAAGCACCATAATTCTTGATAAATATTTTCTTGCTTAGCAAAACGTCCAACGGTTTTATCAAGGATCTGTTCTTGATTACTTACTAATTCAATATCACTTCCACGACGTCCTGCTATTGGTTTTACGGCATAACCTTTTTTAATTAGGCTTTCATTAAGTTCGAACGATGATTCTAATAAATAGCGATGATTTGGAAACAATGACCATAATACTGGCAAAATGGCTTTATTACTTGGGATCACCGTCCATAATGGCTCAAAAACCGATACTTCTGGTCGCAATAATACATCAATTAACCTGACCGTATTGTCTGGATGCCAAGTACGGATCGGCAAGCCGGCAATTTGCGCCTCGCTTTCTTCACGAAGTTGCTCTAATACAGTTTCCCAAGCCCATGTTTTCCAAACGCAAGTAACTTGGCGATCTTCATCATCCACTAGTTGACCTCGTTTATCCCATTTTAGCCCATTGAGTCCCCTCAAAATTTTACTGTCAAACCTTGCTTGAGTAAGGGCTGTTTGCATAAATAATGCATGATAATTTTCTTCACTATCATTATCTTGCATGATATGAACAAAAGGTTGAGCATCACTATGCCGCCAACAGTCAGCTAAAGAATTGAGTAAACCACAGCTAGGATTAATACCTATATTTAACCCAGCTTGATCCGCCCATTTTTGTAAAATCTCTCCCGCTTCGGTATGACACGAGGCTGAATCAGCGTTATATTCATACACTTTTAAGCCACGTTCATCCATACAAAAATCTAATCGCCCTGTTATCATTTGGTAACGCCGTTGATGCCATGAAAGTCTTAACCTTGGCCACAGTATTTCGGGAATATTGAAGTTCCTTAGTAGATCATTATTTTTTAAAACCTTGTCAGTCGCATGCAAATACATTAGATGTAACTCATTAGTGGCTCGAATTAATTCTTGTTCAGCACTTTCCGAAATCGTGAAATAGCGATAATGATCATCATGGCTAATGGCATGACCTGCAGCTAATACATAGGCATTTTCTAATGGATTTAACTCATTGAGCCATTTTTTGTCAAATTGCCCTTCATTTTTAAGGTGAGCACTATGAATAGTCAATAATGGATTAGGAACTGTCGGTTGTGGCAAGCTGTGTTCTGTATCATCAGTTTGGATCATCCATCCTAAGATCTTAGTATCATCAAACGTATCATGTAATTGGTAACCTTCATTCGTTACGGACATCTGAAGTTCACGCGTCCATTGCTGTCCAATAGGTAATCGTGTATGGATGACATTTTGTTCTGCAACCCGTACTTTGTCTTCAAATACTTCAGTGATAACCGCAACATGACCCGTTCTATCAAATACACCACCATCATCCCATATCAATAAAGAGCCTGCTTCTGGCATTTTTTTGCTGCCATTGGCAAATGCTTGCAAAGGTAAAATAGCCTCGTTAACTACTTGTCTTAAAAAGCGTAGCGAAAAAATTTCATGCGCCATTCCTACATCGGTAAATACGATCCCATAATTTAAAAATAAAAATCGCCTTGCAAATTCAACACATTGCCATTTATATCCCATATACTCATATCCACAATAGCTACGGAATGATGCATCATTTGGATATTGTTTTTTATCCAAAGTTTCATAATCAGATGAATAAATAGCAACGCCGCCTGGTGCATAACCTAATAATGTGCCGAAAGGTTCTTTATGGTTGGAATTAGATGACATGATGTTTAGCCTTATTGGTAAATAGCAAGATACGTTTATTTCACTATATTAGAATTTCCTTATCATAGATCAAAATATATACTTAAAAAAGCGATGTTTATTATTCGTTACTTGAAGAATGCTAAACCGCCTATATATATTAATCATTCTTGATACCGATATATTGAACCAGTAACTGAGAAAATTAAGATTATGCAATCAACAAAATTAAATGAATTATTAGAGTTCCCATGTTCTTTTACCTATAAAGTCATGGGGGAAGCCAAGCCTGAACTTGTCGACAAAGTTGTATCCGTCATCCAGCGGCACGCTCCGGGTGATTATACACCATCAATCAAACCGAGTAGCAAAGGTAATTATCATTCGGTTTCAATTACAATCAATGCTACCCATATTGATCAAATCGAGAACCTTTATAAAGAATTGGGCGAAATCGATATTGTAAGAATGGTTTTATAATACTTTACTTTTTTGATATTTTTTGCACAAAATAGAGCCTTATTGTTATAATTAAGAGGCTCTAATATGAAACCAGAAACAGCTGTTCTCCACGCAGGCTATAATCCTGAACCAACAACTCACTCAGTCGCTGTACCAATTTATCAAACAACTTCTTACGCCTTTGATGATACTCAGCATGGCGCCGATCTATTCGATTTAAAAGTAGCAGGTAATATTTATACACGAATTACTAATCCAACTAATGCCGTACTTGAAACTCGTGTCGCTACACTTGAAGGCGGTATTGGCGCATTGTCTGTAGCATCAGGCATGGCAGCCATCACTTATGCTATTCAAGCCATTACTTTTAGTGGTGAAAATATTGTTTCGGTGTCAAAATTATATGGCGGTACTTATAATTTACTTGCTCACACTTTACCAAATTTTGGTATTACAACAAAATTTGCTCCACATGATGATCTTGAAGCAATTGAAAAACAAATTGATGATAAAACTAAAGCAATATATTGTGAAAGTATTGGTAACCCTGCTGGCAATATTGTTGATTTAACAGCACTCGCAACTATTGCACATCGTCATGGCATCCCTTTAATTGTTGATAATACTGTTGCAAGCCCTGCGCTTTGCCGTCCATTTGAATTTGGTGCCGATATTGTAGTTCATTCTTTAACTAAATACATTGGTGGGCATGGTAATAGCTTAGGTGGAATGATTGTTGACTCAGGTAAATTTCCATGGAAAAAGTATGCTGACAAATATCCAATGTTAAATCAACCTGATCCATCTTATCATGGTGTTTCATATACTGAAACATTTGGCGACGCTGCCTATATTGCTCGATGTCGTGTCATTCCACTACGAAACATGGGTGCAGCATTATCACCATTCAATGCTTTTTTATTGTTACAAGGTCTCGAAACGTTATCTTTACGAATAGAGCGACACTGCCAAAATACACTTAAAGTTGCCAAATACCTAGAATCTCATCCACAAGTTAGCTGGGTGAATTACGCAGGTCTTGATAGTCATCCAGAACATCACTTAGCAGTAAAACAGATGGATAATGGTTTACCTGCAGGAATTTTATCATTTGGTATAAAGGGTGGTAAACAAGCAGGAGCAAAATTTATTGACGCTTTAAAGCTGATTATTCGCTTGGTGAATATTGGAGATACACGATCATTAGCTTGTCATCCGGCATCAACAACACACCGTCAACTTAATGATGAAGAACTGAAAAAAGCGGGAGTCAGCCAAGAAATGATTCGTTTATCAATTGGCATTGAACATATTGACGATATTATCGCAGACCTAGAACAAGCCCTTAAAGCGACTCAATAATATAACTAACAGAAAAAGCAAGATAGATTTAAATATCTTGCTATTTAACTTGATAATCAATTATCCTAAAATTTTAGCTAATTCTTTTGTTACTTCAGCAACAGGCTGGGTCCCATCTACACGGAAATAGTGTGTACGCCCTTCTTTTGCTTCATGCTGATAATAATTTATCAGTGGTTTAGTTAAATCGTGATATTCGACAAGGCGTTTACGCACAATATCTTCACTATCATCTTTACGAGTGGTTAATGGTTCACCTGTCACATCATCCACATTTTCAACTTTCGGTGGATTATGACGGATATGATAAACACGGCCTGAAGGAGCATGAATGCGACGTCCGCTCATGCGGTCAATAATCACTGCATCAGGTACATCAAATTCAAGCACATAGTCGACATCAATACCAGCAGCTTTCATAGCATCAGCCTGAGGAACAGTTCGAGGAAAACCATCTAATAAAAAGCCATTAGCACAATCGCTTTGCGCAATACGCTCTTTCACTAATGCAATAACAAGTTCATCAGTAACCAATTTACCCGCATCCATTAATTCTTTTGCTTGCAAACCAAGCGCTGTACCCGCTTTTACTGCTGCACGTAACATATCACCAGTTGAAATTTGAGGGATCCCATATTTTTGCATAATAAATTGTGCTTGAGTTCCCTTTCCCGCTCCCGGTGCACCTAATAAAATAATTCGCATAAAATAACCTCTTATGGCTTGAATATAGATAAAGTCTTCTATTCTGGTAAATAATGAAATATCACCTTACTGCTGGAAATCAAACCATCAGTATGACAAATATAATTAATAGCCCCACATCCTTTAATCATTTGAGCATGTTGCTGACAGATTGGGCAAATATATTGTTCAAGATAACGCTGCTGACACTGATCGCATTCACAATGTTGTGGTGAAACAATTCGCATTTGATGATGGCATTGTGGGCAAATGCCTTCTTGCCCCTGTTCAAGTGTCTTCGGTTTTGACATAAACTATTTTCGTCCTCTAACATGTTTCATCAATCGGCGTCGTTTCCGCTGTTGCGATGCGGTTAAACTATTTTTTCGTCCTTCAAATGGGTTAGCCCCTTCTTTAAATTGAATTCGAATTGGTGAGCCCATAATTTTTAGCGAACGTCTAAAATAGTTCATCAAGTAACGCTTATAGGAATCTGGTAAATCTTCAACTTGATTACCATGAATAACGACAATGGGTGGATTATAACCCCCGGCATGTGCATATTTTAATTTAACACGACGCCCACGCACCAAAGGCGGCTGATGGTCATCTTGTGCCATTTGCATAATCTTAGTTAATAATGCCGTATTAACACGACGTGTTGCACAATCATACGCTTCTTGAATGGAGTCAAATAAGTTACCAACACCACTACCATGAAGTGCAGAGATAAAGTGTACTCGCGCAAAATCAATAAAGTCTAACCTATCATCTAGTGTCGTTTTAACTCGTTCTTTGATATCTTGTGACAAACCATCCCATTTATTAACCGCAATAACAAGTGAGCGTCCACTATTTATAATAAAACCAAGTAACGATAAGTCTTGGTCCGAAACTCCCTCTCTAGCATCAATAACTAAGATAACCACATTAGCATCTTCAATTGCTTGTAACGTTTTGATAACGGAGAATTTTTCAACCGTTTCGGTGACCTTTCCACGTTTACGCACACCAGCGGTATCAATCAGAATATATTCACGTTCATCCCGTGTCATCGGTATGTAGATACTATCGCGCGTTGTACCAGGCATATCATATACAACAACGCGATCTTCCCCTAAAATACGATTAGTTAGTGTGGACTTACCTACATTTGGGCGTCCAACTATAGCTACTTTGATAGGCTGATTGATTAATGATTCTGTATCATCAACCTCGGAATCATCATAACATTGAGATAAGTCGTTAGATTGTTCCTCGCCATCAAAATCGCTATTTTGTTCATCATCAAACTGAAAAATAGGATCTAATACAGTTTCAATTAATGAGCTTACACCTCGACCATGACTGGCTGCAATGGGGTAAATTTCGCCTAATCCTAAACCATAAAAATCAGAAATCGCACTATCAGCATCGATACCATCAATTTTGTTAGCAACTAAAAAAGTGGCTTTTTGGCGAGAACGTAAGTGCTTGGCGATAGCATGATCAGCTGGCATTGCTCCTGCTCTGGCGTCAACTAAGAAAAGAACAATATCGGCCTCTTCTATGGCTTGTAGGGATTGCTCTGCCATAAAGCTCTCAACGCCATCTTCAGTACCATCAATACCGCCAGTATCAATCAAAATATACTCATGGCCCTTGATTTCTGCACGTCCATACTTGCGATCACGCGTCAATCCAGGAAAGTCCGCCACTAATGCATCTCGGGTTCGCGTTAACCGATTAAATAAAGTCGACTTCCCAACATTTGGACGACCAACAAGTGCTACAACAGGTACCATGTTTCTTCTCTAACTTACTATAATTTTGTATATTAATTTTTTGTAAAAGCGTAAATATCACCATTTTTAGCTTGAACAATAATTTTATTGTCTACTACTAATGGTTTAGATATTAATCCACTACTACTCACTTGTGTTTTTGCTACAAGTTCACCATTTTCAGCATTTAACCAATATAAGTAACCTTCAAAATCACCAAACACAACATAACCTTGATAAATAACAGGATCGGTTAACTGACGATGCGCAAAGTTTGATTGTGTCCAAAGTTCACTGCCACCATTCTTAGCAATAGCTTGAACGTTGTCGTTTTGGTCAATAACAAATAATCGATTAGTATCAACAGCAAAGCTATGAATAGAGCCAAGCTCTTTATGCCAAACTGGTTGACCGTTACTTAAATTAAGCGCAACGACGCTGCCATTATAACCAACGGAATAAACTAAATTACCTTCAACTACAGGTGTAGAATCAACATCATTTAATTTTGCAATTTCAGTAGAGCCCGATGGTTGTGAAATACGTTGTTGCCAAATTAATTGACCGTCATTAATGTAGTAAGCATTTACTCGACCATTATCATCGCCAACAATAGCTGCACCATGAGCGATAGTCGGTGTAGAGTTGCCTCTTAGCGACAGTGCGGGAACTTCGAAGGCTACATCCCACAAATTGTCGCCTGTATCACGATTAAGACCTTGAAGAATACCACTTGCAGTATGGATGATTAATTTGTCTTCAGATGGTACAGGTCGAGCAAGCACCTCGCCTTTTACTGTTTTTTCCCACACTGTTTTACCGTCATGACGATCTAATGCATACACAACAGCACGCTCACTGCCCACATAGACATATTTATCATCAGCACTTACACCACCAGAAAATAGTGCTGTTTTACTGCTAAAAAGTGTACTTTGTGATAAGTTTACATCCCACAATGTGTTACCACTCGATAAATCAATGGCTTTAACTTGGCCACTACGACTTGCTGCATAAATAGCATTATCATAATTAATCGGACCTAATAATGAATAGATATGAGTATTGCCTGCAGTGCTATTTCGCCACACTTGTTGAATAGGAAATTGGTTGTTTACCGTTGGGGACGGGGAAACTTGAACTATTTCTTCTTCCCCGCCGAATAAAGAACACCCGGCAAGTGAAAACATAAAAACACCAGTAAAAAGATATTTTGATAACTTCATAGTATAACCCTTATAGCAGGATAAATTAATTGTTACTTCCTTCTGTTTCAGCTTGTTTTGCTTTCGCCTCTTGATCGGCTTTTTGTTTAGCTGCTTGAACTTCTTGTTCTGCCTTTTCTTTGGTTGCTTGGGCTTCTTGTTCTGCTTGTTGCTTTGCTTTTAAATATTCAGCTTGATTCAGCTTCATTTTAATGCTTTCTTCTAAATCTTGAGTTGGGGAAGAAGTTAAAGCCACGTTATAAGCATCAATCGCTTCAACATAACGCGTCATTTTAACCAATATATCGCCACGGAGATCATTAATTACTGCGCTCCAATTTTCATTAGCAACACGATTTAGTGTTGTTAAGCTTTCTTGATATTGACCTTGTTGATACTGTAAACGTGCAATACGAATGTTGATAATTGTTTTAATTGGTTCTGAGCTGGTTTTCTTTAATGCATCAACCAATAATACTTGTGCACCAGAGTAGTCTTTTAAGGCTTCAACATAAAATTTAGCCGCACGTAAATTAGCAAACACACCGTAAATTGTGTCGTTGTCTTTAGCAAAAGAGACGAGTTCATTAACAGAATCTGTTTTAGTATTATCTAATTGAGCAATTAGTTGTTCATACTTATCTGAATATTCTATCGCCTTTTCAGCTTTATATGATTGCCAATAACGCCAGCCATAAAAAGCCAATAATCCGATCACAAGGACCGCAACCATAATTTTCCATGTTTTAGCAAAAAAGCCCTTTATCTCTTCAAGTTGTTCTTCACTCGATAACTGATAACTCACGTTTTTCTCCTATTTCTTTTACTTTATCGACAAACAAGTTTGGACGACTTCTTTTTGTGCAACTTCAACTTGTTCGCCTGTTTGTAAATTTTTAATCGTTACAGACTGATTAGCTAGTTCATTTTCACCAATAATGACAGCTATTTTAGCACCTAATTTATCAGCCTTGGTAAATTGTTTCTTAAAATTGCTACTACCGTAATTTGTCATGATTCTCCAGTTAGGTAAACCATCTCGTAACTGCTCTGCAATATTTTGTGCAGCTGAAATGGTCTTTTCATCGCCAGATGAAATCATATAAACATCTATCGAATTATCACAATTTATAGATGGATTAACTGCTTGAACCAATAAAACTAAACGCTCAACACCCATTGCAAAACCAACTGCTGGGGTTGGTTGTCCACCCAGTTGACTAACTAACCCATCATAACGACCACCACCACACACGGTACCCTGCGCACCTAAACTACTGGTTACCCATTCAAAAACCGTACGATTATAGTAATCTAAACCACGGACTAATCTTTGATTAATATTATATTTTATTCCAGCATTATCCAATAAACGGCATAAACCTTCAAAATGTTGTTTAGATTCTTCATCTAAATAATCAAACAATTTTGGTGCCCGATTAAGTAGCTCTTGTACAACTGGATTTTTTGAATCAAGAACACGTAATGGATTAGTATACATTCTACGCAAGCAGTCTTCATCCAATTTGTCTTTATGTTGCTCAAGAAAAGCAACTAAAGCATTTCGATAATTAGCTCTTGCTTCTAGTGAACCAATAGAGTTGAGTTCTAAAGAAGTGTGTTTTTCAATACCTAAAGCTTTCCAAAAACGTGCAGTTAAAAGGATAAGTTCAGCATCAATATTTGGCCCTTCAAGTCCAAAAACTTCAACACCAAATTGATGGAATTGACGATAACGCCCTTTTTGTGGTTTTTCATAGCGAAAAGCGGGCCCTAAGTACCAAAGGCGCTGTTCTTGATTGTAAAAAAGACCATGTTCAATGCCAGCACGAACACAACCGGCAGTAATTTCTGGGCGTAGGGTAATACTTTCGTCATTACGATCGTTGAAAGTATACATCTCTTTTTCAACAATATCGGTGACTTCACCAACAGCTCGTTTAAATAGCGCAGTATCTTCAACAATTGGCGTTCTAATTTCGTTATAGCCATAGCTGTTTAAAACACCTTTGACAATTTTTTCGATCTGTTGCCAACTTGCACTGTCTGTTGGGAGTAAATCATTCATCCCTCGTATAGATTGGATTTTTTTCTCTGTCATTTATTTATTCGCTATTTAATAAAATTATAATTCAGTTACTGCAATTCTGTTTTTCAAGACTAATGCTTTAGCACGAATTTTAGCTTCTAGTTCATCAATCATTTGTTCATTATCAATACGGCCAATGCGAACACCATCTTCATAAAAACCGCTTTTATTATGACCACCAGCAACACCCATGGTTGAAGCTAACGCCTCACCAGGGCCGTTAACGACACACCCTATAATAGACACATCCATTGGTGTGATAATATCTTCTAACCGCTGTTCTAGCGTATTGACAGTATTAATCACATCAAACTCTTGACGGGAGCAGGTTGGGCACGCAATAAAGTTAATACCACGAGACCGTATACGTAACGATTTTAAAATATCAAATCCAACTTTCACTTCTTCAGTTGGGTCAGCAGCTAAAGATACTCGAAGTGTATCGCCAATACCTTCTGATAACAATAAACCTAACCCAATTGCCGATTTAATCGCACCACTCCGCACGCCACCGGCCTCAGTTATGCCTAAGTGCAATGGCTGCTTAATTTGTTTAGCTAACAATCGATAAGCTTCAACTGCAGTAAACACATCTGAGGCTTTAACACTAACTTTAAATTGATCAAAATCAAGCCGATCAAGTATATCAACATGGCGCATAGCTGATTCGACAATCGCTTGTGGTGTCGGTTCACCATATTTTTCTTGGATATCTTTTTCAAGTGATCCTGAGTTAACACCAATGCGTATTGGAATATTTCTATCTTTGGCACAATCAACAACCGCACGGATCCTTGATTCATTACCTATATTGCCAGGATTAATTCTTAAACAATCAACCCCATATTCAGCCACTTTTAAAGCAATACGATAATCAAAATGAATATCGGCAATGAGTGGTACTTTGGCTTGCTGTTTAATTAATTTAAACGCTTCGGCCGCATCCATTGTTGGAATAGAAACACGCACAATATCCACGCCAACACGTTCAAGTGCTTGAATTTGAGCTACCGTTTTTTCTACATCTGTAGTACGAGTATTTGTCATCGATTGGACAGCAATAGGCGCTC
Organism: Gilliamella sp. X-46; assembly: GCF_057063525.1. NCBI lineage: Bacteria > Pseudomonadati > Pseudomonadota > Gammaproteobacteria > Orbales > Orbaceae > Gilliamella > Gilliamella sp. X-46. The sequence goes on from NZ_JBXSQH010000012.1 coordinate 32,102, forward strand.
CTCCACCGATGGGCACTTTGCCAACATAAATTCGAGTAGATTCTCGTCTAATAATAGGTGAATCTTGATGACTCATAACATGCCTGATTATATAACAAAATAACTAGCTGGCAATCTTAACAAGATTTAAAGCAAATGTCTGTATGAGAATAAGAAAATTTGCTAACTATTAACATGATTGGAAGGAGATGGTGAAATATAATGACTTACTTCAACAAAATGGTTTTTATTGTCTTTATTAACATAATATAAAGTTATACCAAGTGCACCAAGAAGAATAAATATACCAATAAAAATAAGAGGAGCCTTTCTTGTTTTTCTCGTTACAAACGTTTGCGTTTGAATTTTTTTTTGTTGGGACTTAGATTGTTTGGTTAATTGATCGAGATAAGGTTGATACTGATCTACTGATAAGCCAACAATTTCTGCATAAGAACGAATATAGCCTTTGACAAAAACAAGGGGGGCATGAGGCAATTGGTCCTTTTCGATATAATCAATCACCGTTTTTCGCACATGAATTTTATTGGCAATATCATCTTGAGTTAATCCCATTTGTTCTCGCAAATCCGCGAGCATTACTCCTAATGAAATATCGTCCATTATCCCCTCATAAACTCAATGCTAATCGTTAGTTAATTTTATCTTTACATATTTTTACATATTTTAATAATTAATCAATTTTTTTCGCATTAAACCACTGTGTAGGCTTTTCTATTTCATTCTGAGCAGCAACTAATTGTAGTTCATATTCATCTTGCTTTAAGGTTTCAAGCATAACAGCATATACGGCTGAAGTAGTATGTTCAAAGGCCTCAACCAATGGTTTTCCAAGTAAAATATTTGTTAAAAATAGTCCACTTGTCATATCACCAACACCAACCGGCTGCCTTACACCAAAATCAACGAGAGGTCGGTCAATATGCCATGCTTCGTCTTTAGTCACAAGCAACATTTCAAAACGATCTTTTTTATATCCAGCACGGCTTAAATGTTTAACTAAAATAGTTTGCGGACCTTTTTTACATAATTCCCGACAAGCTAATATAGCTTCGGCAACATTATTAATACGTTGTTTACCATTAATCTCTTCAAGTTCTAAAATGTTAGGTGCCATCATATCTGCCATTGGTAAAGCGGTATTACATAAAACATCTGAGACACCTGGTGCAACAAAGCAACCTTTTTCAGGATGTCCCATTACCGGATCGCAAAGATAAATCGCATTTGGATTAACGGCTTTTACCTTTTTAACAATCTCGATAATGGCATTACCTTGTTCCGGTGATCCCATATAGCCACTTAATACCGCATCACAACGCTTCAATTCATCAATTTCATTGATTCCATCAACAATCTCAGTTAAATGAGATGCAGACATTACCGTTCCAGTCCATTGACGATATTGAGTATGATTAGAAAATTGTACAGTGTTTAAAGGCCAAACATTTACACCTAATCGACGCATAGGAAATTCTGCTGCGCTATTTCCAGCATGACCAAAGACTACATGTGACTGAATCGATAAAATATTTTTCATAAAATTAATTCCAAATTAGCAGACAGTAATATTTTTTACCACGACGAAGTAAAGTATAACGATTAAAAAGTTTATCTCTATCAGCAAAACGGTAATCTGTTGTCGTGTTTCGCTCACCATTAACTGAAATGGCATTAGATTCAATCATCGTTCTTGCTTGACCTCTTGACGGTGCAAACTGCGCATTAACGATTGCTTGCTGTAAATCAACGTCACTTTCAACAACTAACGTCGGCATACCATCTTGGGCTAACTGCTCAAAATCTGCCTCAGATAAATCCGTTAACTTACCAGAAAATAAGCTTTCTGTAATACGTTTTGCTGCAATGAGTCCATCTTCACCATGAACTAGACGAGTAACTTGTTCTGCAAGTACATATTGAGCTCTTGGCGCAACACCACTATTTTTATCTTCTTCTTCCAATGCGTCAATTTCACTTAACGGCATAAATGTAAAGAATTTTAAGAATCGATAAACATCCGCATCTGCAGTATTAATCCAGAATTGATAAAATTTATACGGACTTGTCTTTTTAGGATCAAGCCATACGGCACCACTTTCAGTTTTACCAAATTTAGTCCCATCTGATTTAGTGATTAATGGCACGGTTAGACCATAAACCTGTTTTTGATGTAATCGACGCGTCAAATCTATACCCGCGGTAATATTTCCCCACTGATCAGATCCACCTATTTGTAAAACAACATCATGCGATTTATTTAAACAAGCAAAATCATACGACTGTAATAGACTATAAGAAAACTCAGTAAATGAGATACCCACTTCATCACGATCAATACGCTGTTTTACTGACTCTTTGTTGATCATGGAATTAACTGAAAAATACTTACCAACATCACGTAAAAACGTCAGCACATTCATACCACTAAACCAATCGTAGTTATTAGCAACAATTGCCGCATTTTCACCACAATTAAAATCTAAAAATGGTGAAACTTGTTGTTTAATTTTTTCACTCCACTCAACAACTGTCTCTTCAGTATTGAGTTTTCGCTCAACGGCTTTAAAACTTGGATCACCAATTAATCCTGTTGCTCCACCGACTAAAGCTACAGGTTTATGTCCAGCTAATTGAAAACGCTTTAAACAAAGCAACGGTACCAAATGCCCAAGATGTAAGCTATCGGCTGTTGGATCAAAACCACAATAAAGCGCAATAGGATTTTGTTCAATTTGTTCTATTAGTGCTTTTTCATCAGTAAGCTGCGCAATCAGTCCACGCTCTTGCAGTTGTTTGATCACATTTTTTGTCATATATTTTACCTATTAAAATTTATTACGTTTATATTCTACTTTAATGAAATTTATACTGTTTTATTATGATAACGTTTATACGCTTGTTTAAAATGATCTTCTACTATTTCATTAGGTTTTTTATCGCATAAGCTAAACACGACAATCGCAATTGAAGCAAATAAAAAACCAGGAATAAGAGAGTATAGATTAAACCAATTAAAATTAATCCAAAGCAATACGGTTACTGCACCAATTATCATACCAGCTAATGCGCCATTACGTGTCATGCGTGACCAAAATACAGAAAAAACAATAATTGGACCAAATGCTGCACCAAATCCAGCCCAAGCATGGCTGACCAAATCAAGTACGCTGTTATTTGGATTAATGGCTAATAAAATCGCAATAACTGAAACTAATAACACCATTATACGCCCAACCCAAACAAGTTCTTTTTGCTTTGCTTTTGGTCTAAAAAAGGCGCGGTAGAAATCTTCCGTTATAGCGCTTGAACAGACTAATAGTTGGCAACTTAATGTGCTCATTACCGCTGCTAATATAGCTGCAAGCAATACACCTGCAATCCAAGGATTAAATAATAACTTTGAAAGCTCAATAAAAATGCGTTCATGTTTGCCATTATTAACCAAATAGACAAATTCTGGATGATTGGAAAAAAAAGCAATACCAAAAAAGCCAACCGTAATGGCTCCGGCTAAACATAAAACCATCCAAGTCATACTAATTCGACGTGCATTTTTCATAACTTCATGTGAATCAGCCGCCATAAATCTGGCTAAAATATGTGGTTGACCAAAATAACCAAGTCCCCAACCTAACAATGAAATAATAGCGATAAAATCCATGTGAGCAAATAAGTTGGTGTAATTAGGATTAAGCGATTCAATATATGTCATCGCATCAGAAAAACCTCCAGCATTCACCATAACCATAGTGGGTGTTAAAATAAGTGCAAACATCATTAAACTTGCTTGAATAGTATCAGTCCAACTTACAGCTAAAAAGCCGCCAATAAAAGTATAAGCAATTGTTGCACCAGCACCTGCTAACATCGCCCAACCATAACTCATACCAAATGTACTTTCGAATAATTTTGCGCCAGCAACCACACCGGACGCACAATAAATAGTAAAAAAGATAAGAATAATCACCGCAGAAATAATGCGAAGTAAAGAACTTTTATCATCAAATCGACGAGCAAAATAATCGGGTAATGTTAAAGAATTATGGTTGATTTCGGTAAAAACACGCAACCTTCCAGCAATCAGTAACCAATTGAGATACGCGCCAATTATCAAACCAATGGCAATCCAGCTTTGTGATATACCAAACAAAAAAACCGCACCAGGAAGCCCCATTAATAACCAACCACTCATGTCCGAAGCACCTGCTGAAAGTGCTGTGACAACACTACCAATACGGCGTCCACCTAGAATATAATCACCAAAGTTTTGCGTTGCACGAAACGCAAAAAAACCGATCGCAATCATCCCTAAAATGTACACAGCAAAGGTAACAATCATTGGTAACGACATTTTTATAACAAACCTTGTATTATGAAATTAAAATAGTGGGCTAGCTTATCACAAAAAGCCCATGCTAAAAAGCAGACGATTTATGTATTTGAGTGAATAAAAATTAGTTATTTTGTAAAATTACAATCTACATATATCGTTAATAGCCAAAACTAAAACGTCTATAACAACTAAATTTAACTTACAGATAAACTACAAATACAGTATATAATACCAAACAAACTATTTTGGGATATTAATTATTTTGTGAAACAATCAACTCGAATTCAAATTTTAGACAGGCTAAAAGATCATATTAAAGATCCAACTACTGAGCTTGTATACCAAACGCCATTTGAATTACTTATTGCTGTTGTTCTATCTGCTCAAGCAACAGATGTAAGTGTCAACAAAGCAACAAAACCACTGTTTGCTGTAGCCAATACAGCACAACAAATTTTAGCACTTGGCGTTGATCAATTAAAAAGTTATATTCGTACCATTGGGCTTTATAACAGTAAAGCTGAAAATATTATAAAAACATGTCAAATTTTAGTAGATAAATATCAAGGCGAAGTACCAGAAAATTTCGATTCACTTATTGAGTTACCAGGTGTGGGCAGAAAAACAGCTAATGTTGTACTAAACACCGCTTTTGGTTGGCCAACCATTGCCGTCGACACCCATATATTTAGAGTAAGTAACCGTACAGGTTTTGCACCAGGTAAAACTGTCGAGGCAGTTGAAGAAAAATTGCTGAAGGTCGTACCAAAAGAATATAAAATAAATTGCCACCATTGGCTAATATTACACGGCCGTTATACTTGCATTGCCAGGAAGCCTAGATGTGGTTCTTGTGTTATAGAAGATTTGTGTGAATTTAAAGAAAAAGTTTACCCAGAGTGAAAATTAATGCCAAATAAATTTAATTTAGACCAAGATGACATAAACTTGTTTAAAAGTAGTATTGGTAATACCAAAAAGCTAAAACAAGATACCGTTATTCATAAACCGATGAAACGCTCAAAAAAAATAATGGAAAAACAAAAACTACAACATGAAAAAACGCATGCTGAGTTTTATTTTTCCGATAATTATCAACCTCTATTGCAACAAGATCCTATCAGCTATAGTCGAGAAAATGCTGATCCCTATGAAGTGAAAAAATTACGCCGTGGATTTTATGAGCCAGAGTTTTTTTTAGATTTACATGGACTCACTCAGCAAGAGGCTAAAAAAGAGATTGCAGCCCTTATCGCCGCATGTTTGCGTGAAAGAGCACATTGCGCATGTATTATGTATGGGCATGGAAAGAATATCTTAAAAAAACAAACACCAATGTGGCTCGCACAACACCCTCACATCATTTGTTTTCACCAAGCCCCCAAAGAGTTTGGTGGCAGCGCAGCATTACTCATTTTATTTGACATCAACAATGAATTAGCAAATAGCTAGTACTTGAAAATTAAAATAGTTGTGAATAATCCAAAAATAAAAAAGCCAGCTTAGCGATGCTAGTCTGGCAAACATTGGAAGCAATGTGAGCAATGTCATACTTTTTCAGAAGCTGTTTAGGCTCTAACAAAGTACACAATAATGATAATTATTCTCATTAATAAAAGCAAGCATTTTTTAGGCTTTCTTAAATTAAATGAAAATAAATACCTTACTCACTTATTTCATAAAACTAGTTTTATATTCAACTCGATAAAAAATAACAAAAATAAGCAGAAGATTGCTTTTCTGCTTTTATAAAACAATTTTACACAATAGCTAAATTCAGATAAAAAGACCGTAATACTAATTATTTTTGATAAATAAACTCTACGCCCTCTTCATCACTTTCATCCCAATCATCAAAATCATCGTCATCCTCAAAAGCTTCTTCCATTGCTTGTTGATGATAATCATCCCACATAAATTCAACTGTTTCAGGTGATGATTCTTCTTGTTCGGCTTCACGTGGATGAGCATTGATATATTCCATTAAATCCCAGCATAACGCTTTTACGCCTTCTTGATTAATGGCAGAAATAACATAATATTTATCCTGCCAGTCAAGCGCCTTAGCAATTTCAGCCGCGCGTTTAGCGCTTTCCTCGGGCCCTAATACATCCATTTTATTAAATACTAACCAGCGCGGTTTATTCGCTAATTTTTCGCTGTATTGTTGAACTTCTTGAATAATTACTTTAGCATTTTCTATCGGATCTGATTCATCCACTGGTGCCATATCAATTAAATGAACTAAAACACGACAACGCTCAAGGTGTTTTAAAAAACGAATACCAAGTCCTGCTCCATCTGATGCCCCCTCTATCAAACCAGGGATATCAGCAACAACAAAACTTTGCTCATTATCCATTCGAACAACCCCCAAACTAGGCACTAAAGTCGTAAATGGATAATCGGCAACTTTCGGTTTAGCAGCCGAAACTGCACGAATAAATGTTGACTTACCGGCATTAGGCAAGCCTAACATGCCAACATCAGCAAGCAATAATAACTCTAATAATACATCACGTTTTTCACCTGGAGTACCATCGGTTTTTTGCCTTGGTGCACGATTCACTGAAGATTTAAAACGCGCATTACCTAAACCGTGAAATCCGCCTTTGGCAACTAACACTTTTTGTTGATGATGCGTTAAATCACCAATAATTTCACCAGTATATTTATCCGTGATGCGTGTTCCCACAGGTACTTTAACGGTAATATCTCGACCGCGTTTTCCTGTACAATCAGAACCTTGTCCATTTTGACCTCGTTCTGCGCGATAATTTTTTTCAAACTGGAAATCAACAAGTGTATTTAAATTCTCATCAGCAATAAAAAAGACATCACCACCATCACCACCATCGCCACCATCAGGGCCACCTTTGGGTATATACTTTTCTCTGCGAAAACCCACACAACCGTTGCCACCATCTCCTGCTTCAACTCGAATTGATGCTTCATCAACAAATTTCATTATTCTTCCCCTTTATTGCGGTTAATTAGCCAGCCTTTTCTTGGATGCCAAAGGTAATGCCCAATGGTCGCAAACATTGCGCCCGCAACAACAGACACTGCGCCAATATAACCTAAAATATTTAAATATTGCATAGCAAACTTTTCAGGCCAAATCAATGCGAACAAATCTGAAAAGATCAGTGCAAATAATGGTGTTAAGGTTGTTATTGCACTCACTTGTGCAGCTTGCCACCGCTCCATTGCCATCACTAACGCCCCGTAGGCAATAATGGTATTCAAACCACAAAATATGATAGCAAATAGTTGGGTTGCATCAGCATTTGCCATTTTACTTGGTGAGGTAAAAGGTAACAAAAATACAGTGCAAATAAGGTAGATTAACCAAAGTAATTGTTCTGCACGCAATTTTCGTAATAGCACTTTTTGAGCAAGTGCATAACAAGCCCACGATACCGAAGCCAATAAGCCAAACCAAACACCAATACCATACGCAGACATATTAGAAAAAAGGTCGACAATATTTTTATTAAAAAATAGTGCAAGCCCTGTAAGTAATACTAAAATACCAATAATCTGAGTCGGTCTTAGTCGCTCTTTAAAAATAAAAGCACTTGAAATCATAAATATCACAATGCCAGTTTGCGCAACTACCTGAGAGGTTGTGGCAGAAAGATACTGAACAGCACTTGCAAATAATGCAAAATTACCCAACAACCCAAACCCAGCAATCATCAATAAAATAAAGCGACGACGTTTTTTAAACATCATTAAATTAGGGAATTGCCTTTTATAAGCCAGCCAGATAGTAATACCAAGAGCAGAAATAGCCAATCGCGACCAAGCTAATGTCAATGGATCAACAACCACTAGCGCATATTTAATTGCAATTGGCACAATGCCCCACATCACTGCAGTTAACATGGCAAGTGCAAAACCTAATTTAACATTTTGCCGTTTTATCATATCGCCATCAATTTTATATAAATTTCAAGAAATGAAAAAAGCCCCACAATAACTGTGAGGCTTCTATAACTTTTGAACCGCTTTTAAATTAGCTATTAGCAACTACGCTAACATAACGACGGTTTTTAGGTCCTTTAACTTCAAACTTTACTTGTCCATCGATTAAGGCAAATAGAGTATGGTCACGACCACAACCTACATTAGTTCCTGGGTGGAATTGAGTTCCACGTTGACGAACTAAAATATTACCAGCAAGAACTTCTTGACTACCATAACGTTTAACACCTAAACGTTTACTTTGGGAATCACGACCATTACGTGATGAACCACCAGCCTTCTTATGTGCCATTGTTCAATACTCCTATTAAGCGATTGCAGTGATCTTCACATCAGTGAACCACTGACGGTGACCTTGTTGTTTACGATAGTGTTTACGACGACGGAATTTAACAATTTTCACTTTGTCACCACGACCGTGCTCAACAATTTCTGCTTTAATTGTTGCACCTTCAACAAACGGAGCACCAACTTTGATGTCTTCACCATTTGCTACCATTAAAACTTTATCGAAAACAACTTCTGCACCTGTTTCGACTTCAATTTTTTCCAAGCGAACGACTTGTCCTTCGCTAACTCGGTGTTGTTTACCACCACTTTGGAAAACTGCGTACATACTTAACTCCGCAATAAAAAGCAGACGATTACTTGATTAAACATATATGTCTGCACGATTAATCTTATAGGGCGTGAATTTTACGCAAAATTTATCCTCGTTGCAAGCGCTGTTTGCCAAAAGATCGCAAAAAGTTGCAAAAAAGATCAGAGGTATACTCTTTTCAGGCTACAATAATCATAAATTACTATTTATCTAAAATAAAATTATAAAATAATGTTGAGTGTTTATATGTCGAAAAGAAAAATTGGCTACAGCGCATCAATTATTAATCGTTTAACGCTATTAATGTTTTTTTTAGGCACTATTGCTTTAGTCGCCTTATCGTTCTCAATTCAGGTAGCCAATGATGCAAAAGGTGGGACATATATGGTTAATCAATTAGGTTTACTAAGAATGAAGAACTACCAACTGCTTACCATGATTCCCATTAATGAAAAAGACTATAGCCACTTGAACATTTTTATGGATATTTCTTCATCCAAGCAGCATCTCATGCTCTTAAAACGCTACGGCTTAATTAATGAATTTAATCAGTTAGAAACTGATTGGCAAACTCGACTTACAACTAAAATAAAGCAAGCACAAAAAATGGATGATATAAAAAATGACATTGAAAATTATGTTGTTCGTATTAATGATTTAGTGCATAAAATTGATCAAAATACCGAGAAAAAAATTCAACATATTTCCCAAATACAACAATTATTTATTGTTATCATTGCTCTATTTCTTATCGCTCAGATCTACTATTTACGTTACTGTCTTCTTGCTCCATGGAAAAAACTAATTGATATGGCCGAAGCTATTTCGAACCACAATTTTAAGGTACGTTTTGATATTAGAGCCCAAAAGAATGAATTTGATCTATTAGGACTGGCTTTCAATAAAATGTCAACTCAGATCGAGTCACAATATTTATTGCTAGAACAACAAGTTGCGGAAAAAACCGCTAAACTACAACAAACCAATAAGATCGTTTCCTTTCAATATCAAGCAACCAAGCAACTACATACTTCAGAACCATTATGTGAACGTTTTTTAAAAATATTACGCGAGCTGGAAGAATTAGTCCCATTAACTCAATTTCAAATTCGCTTTTATGAATCCGATGATCCTAAGCATTACCAACAAATCAGTTATGATAATGAGCAAAAATTATCCTATTGCCAAAATCCCACTTGCAGTGCATGTTTGATCTCATCAAAACCTGATCAAAAAAATGGTTTTCAACGTCATTGGTATCTTCAAGAGGATGACGAAAAATATGGGATATTATTCGCTTTACAGTCAGAAGAGATCATATTAACCGATGAGCAAGAAAACTTAATTATGGGACTAATTGAGCAAATGACCACTGCAATGAAGCTAGAAAGAAAAACAGAACAACAAAAGCAATATTTATTAATGAAAGAACGCTCAGCAATGGCCAGAGAGCTACATGACTCCATCGCTCAATCACTATCTTGTTTAAAAATACACCTTAGCTGCTTACAAATGCAGTCAGATTTAACATCTCAAAACAGTATTGATTTATTAGCAACTATGCGCAAAGAGATCAATATCAGCTATTCTCAGTTAAGAGAATTGATTACCTCTTTTCACTTACGCCTTAATCAAACAGGCTTTTATGCAAGCTTAATAGAATTAATTGAAGAATTTAATCAAAAATTACAATTCAATATTCAGTTTGAATACCACTTGCCACTTAATATTATCAATAGTAAATATACTTTTCATTTATTACAAGTAATTCGGGAAGGGCTTAATAATATATACAAACATGCTAAAGCTTCACATGTCACAGTGAGTTTAAAAATAGATGATAACCAAATCATCTCTATTTGCATAAAAGATGACGGCATTGGTTTACAAAACGATTTAAAAAAAGATAATCATTATGGTCTAATTATTATGCGTGATAGAGTCGAAATACTAAATGGTAATTTAGCAATAGATAGTAACCCCAACCAAGGAACACAAATTGTGGTAACATTCAAAGCGAACAAAACCATTCCATTGCAGATGAGAAAAAAATGGAACAAATAAACAGTTCAATACTTCTTATTGATGATCACCCAATGTTAAGAAATGGTGTAAAACAGTTAATTAATACAGTAAACCATTTTGAAGTTGTGGGTGAAACAGGCTCTGGTATAAAAGGCATAAAACTAGCAGAAGAGCTTGATCCTGATATTATTCTGCTCGATATCAATATGCAAGATATTAATGGACTAGAAATATTACGCTATTTACGAGAAAGAAACATCTCTAGCCGTATCATTATATTTACGGTATCAGATGCGAAAGAAGATATTATCACCGCACTAAAAACCGGTGCTGATGGCTATTTATTAAAAGATATGGAGCCAGAGGACTTTTTAACATCACTAAAAGATATTTCGGTCGGCAAGCTCATTATGGATAATGCTATTTCACATATCATCCTTAATTACATGCGTCATAATGTACAACCAACCACAAAGCAAATACATGATGTCAGCTTGTTAACACCAAGAGAGAATGAAATTTTTAATTTATTAGTTCAAGGATTATCAAACAAACTGATCGCCAAAGAACTTGGTATCGTAGAAAGCACAGTTAAAGTACATATCAAAAGTATATTCAAAAAACTTAATTTTAAATCCCGAATGGAAATGACAGTATGGTATTTACAAGGTAAGGAATAAAATTATTCATTGAAAAATAAAAATAGATAAATCTTCATACTTTGCCTTTAATAAGGTAATCACAACACACAAAAATGAAGCATGGCATTCAAAGCTAGAAAGATACGATGACTTATAATAGAATTGGACGAAAAGATATCCGCTATTTATAACCATAAAACACACAAAATCTGAAATAGGAATATTTGAAATGCCAATATTGATTAATGCTTATTCTACAGTCACTCATCCACCAGCCATTGATTTCCCTTGTGAACGTTTATATCATCGCGGATTAGATGATTCTGAGTTGATGAAACACCTTGATGGTTTTATCGGTTATGTCATGCAAGCGGGAGATGGGCAGATGAATTCACATCGTTATGCTTTGTATCGCCATATCCAACGAGTTAAACATCAATTTGCCTTTGAGATTGAAGAAGATAATTTCAGTGAGTTTACCACTTGGGGCTGGCAGGCAAATGCCATTATATTGATGCCGGATGGCACTATTCGTAATCCTGATGGAGAAGTATTGCAATATCCCGATGGTGATATTGATTTAGATGCAGTTATCCCTTACCCACCAGAAGCATTAAAGCGCAAAACAAAAACTGAGCAGTATTTAGCCAAATTGGGATTGCATACGCCGACACATTTACCACCGGTTATTGCCGAATCCGAAGTAATACTTAGAACACCTGAAGAAGTAGCTAAACGTGCTTTAGCGATAATGTTAACAGGCATTCAAGCCGAAAGCTTTCGAGAAAATGATCCGATTAATCCGATGGAATTTAAAGAGCGTTGCCCAACGGGGTTTGCAGCTTTATCAAATAATGAACGTGACTTTATTTATAGCGAGCAGCCAACGGAGCAAGATGTCATCGATATGTCTTGGAAATACGAAGCATTATTACCTTTACAATGGGCAATCAATTGGCAATCTGAGCTCCCTTTTGCTGATACGATCTGTAATGTTTCATCGCTAGTTGACGAAGGAATGCAACATAGTGGGCAAGACATTTCTACAGTGACCTTAAGACCTGTTAGTGAATTGTTAGATGCTTTAGATTTGCACTACCGCTTACATTGGATAACCACAGATTTTCGAATGAATGATAAGCACCCCCCCGCATCGATTATAAGTGATGTTATTCAAGAACGCCATTATGCATTAAATTGGTTAACTTGCTTTGAAAATGCGGATTGGGATGATGTCGATACCCCGACCTGATATTTTGTCTTATTATTTAGCAGGCATCATGCCCATATTAAATTGATAGATACTTTACTCATTGGCTAATGATTCATTTCATTAGCCATTTTTTAAAGTGAATAACTGAACCTTTTATAAGTGGCGAAAAAATACAATCGTAGAATTGTGCACAACTAAAACTGACCTGCCTATTCCAATTAATGTTCAGAAAACCAACTCAGTTTTTCACGTAATGCCACAACAGGTCCAATAATAATTAAACTTGGGCTACCAGCCCGCAAAGATAATTGCGCTAAATCACATAATAAGCCCGATACTACTTTTTGATTTGTCGTAGTGCCTTCTTCAACAATGGCTACCGGCGTATTTGCATTCATACCATGCTTAATTAATTGTTTTTCAATATTTTCAGCTTGTGACAATCCCATGTAAAACACTAACGTTTGTTTTTCAGCTGCTAGGCTTTGCCAATCAAGATGACTACCATCCTTTAAATGACCAGTGATTAAACGCACACTATGGGCATAATCTCGATGCGTTAATGGGATTCCGCTATAGGCAGAGCAACCCGAAGCGGCTGTAATTCCCGGGACGACAGAAAAAGGAATATCAGCATTAAATAATGTTTCAAGTTCTTCACCGCCACGACCAAAAATAAAGGGGTCTCCGCCTTTTAGGCGTACAACACGCTTACCTTTTTGCGCTTGTTGTAAAAGAATCTGGTTTATTTGCTCTTGCGGTACACAATGAAATCCTGCGCGTTTACCAACAAATACACGCTTAGCATCTCGACGAGCAAGATTCATAATGTCATCTGAGACCAATCGATCATAGACAATAATATCCGCTTGTTGGATCTGTTGTAATCCTTTTAGTGTCAATAATCCCGCATCACCAGGCCCAGCGCCAACTAAAACGACTTCACCACGAGCATCAAGTGATGTATCAAATAACTCATTCGTGAGTTTTTCAACATCATCAGAATCACTATTAGCAAGCGCTTGAGCTAATCTATCATGCGAAAACAGTCTTTCCCAAAAACGACGTCGCTCTGTCATTGTTTGGTAGGTTAGTTTAACTTTATCGCGTAAATAACCGGCATATTTAGCTAATTTACCTAAATGTTGGGGTAATATAGATTCTAGTTTTTCGCGCAATAATCTGGCCAAAACAGGGGCATGTCCTTCCGAAGAGACGGCAACCATAATAGGAGAACGATCAATAATCGAAGGCATAATAAAACTTGCCGCTTTAGGAGCATCTACAACATTACAAAAAATACATCGTTTTTCAGCCTCCATACTTACTTTTTGATTAGTCTCTTGGCAATCTGTCGCAGCAATGACTAACCACTTATTATCAAGTAATTCAGCATCAAATTCCCCTTGAGCTAGGGTAAGTTGCTTTTGCTCATGCCAACACATAAATTGTTCATTAAATGTTTGCGCATTTACCGTCAGGCGAGCACCTGCTTCAAGCAATAATCGCGCTTTACGTTCAGCGACTTCACCACCACCGACTAATAAGCAATCACGGTTTTCTAACTTACAAAATAGGGGAAAATAATCCATAGCACCTCAAAATAGAACACTCTCTGTTTAAAAATTTATCAACACCTAGCCTCTAATAATAGAATGTTATTGCTTATCCTATTTTTAATCGCACCGTTATTTTGTATCACTAATAGCAATGAAAACAAAATAGAAGACTAAACAATTTAGCGCTTTTTAAAAGAAGGGGAATTATTCACTATCATTCCCCCCCTAGGTTGATTATGGTAATAACATCTCGTTAATTAAATCGTTATGCTGGGCGCTCTGCTTTCGGCGTTGAATACCAGTATCCTAGCCCCATAAATAACGCACCAGAAACAAGATTTCCTAATGAGACCCATAACAAATTATAACCAATTCCTGTTAATGTGTAAGCATCACTATGATGACCAAACCACGAAAGTGCAAATAAGGTCATATTTGCAACCGAGTGTTCATAACCACAAGCGATAAATGCTAATAAACACCACCAGATAGCAATAAATTTTGCCGAGCCTTCAACTCGATTAGCCATCCAAATTGCTAAACAAACTAACCAGTTACATAACACGCCTCTAAAAAATAATGCGGACGCCGTAGCCGATGTTTTGGCTAAAGCTGCGGCGTGAACCAAGCTGGTATCTGTGGATAATAAAGGTGTTGCAGCATAACAATACAATGCAGCTACAAAAATTGATCCTAATAAATTACCTAACCATGTTTGCGGTAATACCAACCACATTTGGCCATGGGTAATTTTTTTGCATTTAACACCAAGCGTTAAAAACATGGTATGCCCAGTAAATAATTCCGATCCGGCTATAACAACCAACGTTAATGCAATACCAAACGTTGCTCCCATAACTAACGGTCTCATTGCAGGATCAACGAGATTTCCTAGAGTAAAAATTAAAATAATACCAAGCCCTACATAAGCCCCAGCCATAGCAGAACTTACCCAAAAACCAAATGGATTCGTTTTTGCCAAACGAACAATGCGCGCAGCATTGGCTGCACATTTATTAATCGTTTCAGTATACATAACAACTTTATCCTTTTAAAAATAGGTTTAGTGCGACTTTACTTGTACCATCCCATCATCATTGACGATGACTTCATAATGAGCGATCGAGTATTGTTCATCTTCAAAACAATAGCCATCTTTTAAACGAAAACGTTGTTTTTTCAGCGGGCTTGCCACCCATAACTGATTTTCATGCTCCGCAATAATGCCACGAGATAAAACACTTGCCTTAGCAAAAGGATCAATATTACTAATCGCATAAAGCTCAGCATTATTATAAGGACGGAAGATAGCAACATGATCATTACCGACAAGAGCACAAACGCCAGTGCCTGGCAAAATATCATCAAGTTTACAAATAGTTATCCATTGACTCATATTATTCCCCTAACATTACTTTACGTTCTTCGGCTGTAGCTGGTCGATGCTGATCGCGTTCAGGTACAATTTGGACATTCTCATCACGTTTGCTGCTGTTAATAAAGTGCGCAAATCGAATTTGGTTTGCATTATTTTCAACCGTTTCTTTCCATTCGCATACCATTAATTTACGTAAGCGCGCCATCTCACTTTCTAGCTCTGCATTAACACCTAACTTATCGTCTATAATGACACTGCGTAAATAATCAATACCACCTTCTAGATTTTCAAGCCAAACAGAAGTTCGTTGTAATTTATCTGCAGTACGAATATAGAACATCAAAAAACGGTCAATAAATTGAATTAGTGTGTTTTTATCGAGATCCGCAGCAAGTAAATCGGCGTGACGAGGCTTCATTCCCCCGTTACCACAGACATAAAGATTCCATCCCTTTTCAGTGGCAATCACCCCAATATCTTTACCTTGAGCTTCGGCACATTCACGCGTACAACCAGATACACCCAGTTTAAATTTATGTGGTGCACGAATACCTTTATAGCGGTTTTCAAGTTCTACCCCCAACCCCACACTATCGCCTACACCAAATCGACACCAAGTACTACCCACACAGGTTTTTGCCATTCTTAACGCTTTAGCATAAGCATAGCCACTCTCAAAACCCGCCTCAACAAGCTCCTTCCAAATAGCCGGCAGATCATCTTTTTGTGCGCCAAATAGACCAATACGCTGTGATCCGGTAATTTTAGAATAGAGTTGATATTTTTTAGCGATTTGACCAATGGCAATTAATCCTTCTGGTGTAATTTCGCCACCTGCACTACGGGGAATCACAGAATAAGTGCCATTTTTTTGAATATTACCTAAGAAAATATCATTACTATCTTGCAAAGGAATCAAATTATCTTTAAGAATATAATCATTCCAACATGAAGCTAATAACGATCCAACCGTGGGTTTACAAACCTCACAACCGTAGCCATTACCATGTTTTTTAATCACTTCATCAAATGACTTTAAGCCCTCAACACGAATTAAATGATATAACTCTTGGCGCGAGTATTTAAAATGTTCACATAAGGCATCACTGACCTCAATCCCTTGTTTAGCTAATTCCAAATTAAGAATTTGCGTAACAAGTGGGATACAGCCACCACATCCCGTTCCGGCTTTTGTTTCTGCCTTAATGGCTGCAACTGTATGACAACCTGCATTAATCGCATGGATAATTTTTTCTTTAGTCACATCAAAACAAGAACAAATTTGTGCTGAATCGGGAAGCGCATCAACACCCATAGTCGGCTTTGCGCCTGCATGTGCTGGTAGTATCAACGTATCTGGGTGTTCGGGGAGATCCATATCATTAAGCATTAATTGTAATAAATTACTATAATCCGACGTATCGCCGACCAATACCGCACCCAAGAGCTTTTTATTATCACTCGAAACAACCAATTTTTTATAAACTGGCGTTGTCTCATCTAAGTAAACATAGCTACGACTCCCCACTGTTTTCGCTTTAGCATCACCAATACTGCCAACATCAACACCCATCAGTTTTAGCTTGGCGCTCATATCGGCGCCTTCAAATTTATCGGCTTGACCCATTAAATGTGCTAAAGCAATCTGAGCCATTTTATAGCCGGGTGCAACCAAACCAAAAACCTTGCTTTGCCAACAAGCGCATTCACCAATAGCATAAATATTAGAATCTGATGTTTGGCAATAATCATTAATTACAATCCCACCACGAGGGCCGATTTCTAACTCGCATTGTTGAGCTAATTTATCGTTTGCTCTAATACCGGTTGAAAAAACAATAAAATCGATTTCAAGTGAAGAACCATCTGCAAATTGCATGATTTTACCTTCAGGCGTATGAATTATTTCTTGGGTATTTTTACTGGTGTGAACCCCGACCCCCATCTCCTCAATTTTACGACGTAATTGTTCTCCGCCTTGCACATCAAGCTGTTCAGCCATAAGCACTGGGGCAAACTCAACCACGTGCGTTTCCATACCTAAGTTCTTCAAAGCGCCAGCAGCTTCAAGCCCTAGCAACCCACCGCCCACAACAGCACCTTTTTTACAACGCTTCGCACATTCTCGAATAGCATCAAGATCTTCAATCGTACGGTAAACAAAACAATCCAAGCCCTCAGCACCTTTAATCGGCGGCACCCAAGGATAAGATCCAGTCGCAATAATCAATTTATCATAAGCAACAATTCGCCCTTGTTGAGAATGCACCTCCTTACGCTGACGATTGATTAAAATAACCCGTTCATTAAGTAAAACCTTAATATTATTCTCTTTGTATAATCCTTCGCGAACCAAAGAAAGCGCTTCGGCAGTATGCCCAGAAAAATAAGAAGAAAGATGCACCCGATCATAGGCAAGACGCGGCTCTTCACAAAAAATAGTAATATTGAATTGATTGGACTGCATTTTATCGATTAACTCTTCAACAAAACGATGCCCAACCATCCCATTACCAATAATAACGAGATTGGTTTTACTCATACAAAAAACTCCAATTTTATTTTAATTTAATGATTTAATTTTATTTTGATAACATTGTATGAAACTTGGTACAGAATATAACTACCCTCAAGGATTACCACTTTAGTAGTAAGAGTGATTGTTGAAGTCATAATTTGAAGTTAAGGCTTGTTTAAAAATAGATAAAAATCAAAAATGCCTATCAAAATACCCGACTTAATTACCCAGCAAATCGACAAAAAACCGTTAAAAAAGTTGCCAACAATAATTAAACGATTATAATTAGCCGACTAAATAAATTGAGTAATGATAATTGAATTACAATTCAAGAAAGCTTCCTTCACGTGAAACCTTAGCACGTGCACAAAGATTTAATAATGATATTGTTGAAGTTTCTGGTGTTGATCTGGTTTTAAGTTTAATCACAACCGCCGATCTCATTCGCGCGAATATCTATGCACAATTAGATAAAGATTACGGCGTTTCTGAGGGGAAATTTGCCTTATTGATGTCACTGTTTTCAGAAGGTGAAACCTGTGCCAGCGATCTTGCTTTGCGCATTGGCGTAACACCGGCGACGGTATCTGTCATGGTTAAGCGAATGCTGGCATCTCCAGAGCCTTTAATCTCGATGACAAAAAGTGGTGAAGATGGACGTTCTCGCCTAATCACTTTAACAGATGCAGGTGAAAGGCTGATTCAAGAGGCATTACCCAACCACCTTAAATCGATTCGCGCTTTTGCGCAGGTGCTAAACTCGCAAGAGCAAGAGTCTTTAATCGCAATGTTGCGCAAATTATTACGAAAATAACGGACTTTAATCATTAAAGTCATTCTTTTTACTTAAATAGTTAGCTGACTAAATAAATGGAAAATAAGCTATATATGAAAAAAAATGTCAAAATTCCTGTTATCTTTTTACTTCTGCTAATGTTTGGCTCATTTTTAATTTTTGTAGGTTCAAGAAATGATGCGGTATCTGTTGCCAAAAGCATTAAATCTGGCGTATTAACGGCTGACGAAATTAATATTGCCTTTCAAAATGTCGGCGGAAAAGTCACCCAACGATTTGTGCAAGAGTCACAAATGGTAAAAAAAGGTGATCGGTTAATGCAATTAGAAGATATCGATACCAAGCTGGCTATCGATCGCTTACAAGCTTTAGTTGATAGCCAAAAAGCAGCAGTCAATCAAGAACAAGCAACCATTGAAATTACGGAAAACGAGACTAACCTTTCAGAATTAACAACTTGGCGCAAAATTGAAGAAGTACAAGCCAATTTAGAAGCAGCAAAATCTGCTCAAAATTTAGCGAAGACGGAATTTGATCGCCAAACCCAATTACGAAAAACAGGTGGCAACTCACAGTCACAACTTGATAATGCACGTAATGCATTTATTAATGCCAAAATGCAAGTTGTGCAAATTGAAAGTCAATTATCGACTTTAATGATTGGTGCAACACCAGAACAAATAAGCCAATTTGAACAAACACAAAATGCAACCGGCATGACATTAAAGTCCATCTTAATTGCTCGGCAAAAACTCCAAAATCGCCAAAATCAATTAGCACAGCTTAAAGCACAACTTGCGCAAGGTGAAGCTGAATTAAAACAGTTACAACTCAATTATGAACGACTAACGTTAAGAGCACCTGAAGATGGAAAAATATTAAAACTGATGTTTGAAGATGGCGAAATAGTACCAAACGGCGCCCCCGCAGTATTGTTAGAGACAAACCGTAAATATATCGACATTTATGTGAATGAAAAAATGATAAATGATTATCAACCTGACACAACTGTCACCGCTAATGTGATTGCGCTGAATAAAGAAGTAAAAGGTAAAGTCCGCTTTGCCACCGCTGCGCCATCATTTGCCGATTTACGTATGACACGAGAACGCGGCCAAGCCGATCTAACCTCTTATCAAGTTAGAATTTATATAGAATCGATTCCAAAATTATTAACCGGAATGACACTTGAGGTGGATCAATGATGCAAAACATCATTAAATCTATGCTCGAAGAACTTGACGCCATGTTGTCAGGTCACTTTATCCCTTATTATAAAGTTTCACTTGGCTTAGCGGCAATTATTTCACTGGTATTTTCAATCGTATTAAGTCACGGAGCCGTATTTGAAGGTAAAATTGCGGTGATTGATCTTGACGGATCAAATTATTCGACCGAATTAATTAGTAAAGTCAATACGTCACCTTATATTGAAGTAACGGAAGTGATAAGATCGCCAGTAAACCCGATAACGTTAGTTTCACACGACCGTAATTTAGGTGTTTTATATATTCCTAAAGGCTTAGAAAAAAGCCTAAAAAAAGGCGATCAAACCGTCCGCCTAGGTTATTTTGCTGATGACACCAATGATGCACAAAATGCCAAAGTACTACAAAGCCTTAACGAATATATTCCTGAATTAGGTGCCGAACTGAGTGTTGGTAAAATTGCTGCATTAGGGCTTGGTAAAGAAGGCATTGAAGCAACCTTATCACCCATGCAACTAAAAACACGTTACCTGTTTAATCCGGCAAGTTCATCGACAATTTCGACAATTATTTATTTTGTTTACTTTTTCTCATCATTAACTTACGGGTTAACTTCATTGATGATTATTGGCCGATTAAAAGTTACTGGTATGTGGCAAATGGCCATAGAAAGAGGCTTCTTATCTTTATTAGCAAGAACGATTCCTTATGCGCTATTTTACACAACCGCATTAACCCTGATTACCGCTATACTAGTAATATTTGGGCAACTACGTTTTGAAGGTAACTATTTTGCTTTTGTGCCGAGTGTATTTATGACAGGACTTGCCTTTGGTTGGTTAGCCTTTTTACTTTCTTGGACAACAAATAATCCGGGCGAAGGCGCGAGCAGAATGATCTTTTTAGTTCCGCCTGGGTTTATTATGGGAGGATCAACAATGGCAGTGGGTATTATGCCAATTTGGACATACTACATTAGCCACGCATTTCCATTAGTTTGGCTATTTCGATTTTTCCGTGATTTTGCCATGCGAGGGCGTTCACTAATTGATATGTTAGCAACTTATGGGGCTTACATCATCTATTTAACGGTTATTGCTTTTGTGGTGATGATGTTTGTTGAACGAGTAAAAAAGACAGCTAATGCATCATAATTTATTGGCAGTTTTAGTTTCGAGCGTTTTAAGCATTATTAAAAAACAATGCAATACCTTCGCTCGAAACAAAATAATCGATACAATTATCTATATTAAAAAAGCCTAATTCACTCACCATACTTAATTCAGCATAAACCCCATTATGTTTCTAGTTTAAATGACTGTAAATTTCAACTATCTTGCTCATAAAGGGTAAAATTTGTGAGCACCATCACTTATAGCATAAAATTTCATTTCTTTTCTTCTTATCAAGGATTATCTTTTTACAAAAAATAAAGAAACCCGTTCTTGCATAATCCAATTAAAACTCGAATACCGAGAACCAGTTTTTATTCTTATAAAACATTGTGCTGACAACAATTATCATAAAAAAGAAAAAATTAAGCATTTCATCAATAAAATCATCATCTATATAATTCAGAGGAAAACATATGAAAAAAACAGTATTAAAAGGGATATTCGGTTTAGCATGTATTGTATCATTTTCAACATATGCAACAGATAATCATGAAGATTACACCCTAGAGCAAGTCGTGGTTTTTAGTCGCCATGGTTTACGTGCTCCGTTAGCTAGTCCAACAAGTACTCTAGGAAAAATCACACCCAATCAATGGCCACAGTGGGATACGCCAGCCAGTTATTTAACGACACGAGGAGGAGCGTTAGAAAGCTATTTTGGCCACTATTTTAGTCAGTGGTTAGCCGATAATAAATTATTAACCGCCGATAACTGTCCAAACGAAAAAGATGTTTATATTTATACAAATAGTCTTCAACGAACGATTGCAACAGGGCAATTTTTTATTGTTGGTGCCTACCCCGGATGTATTTTACCGATCATTCATAAAGAAAAACTTGGTCAGATGGATCCCTTATTTTCCCCTGTAATTAGAGATGATAGTGTTGAATTTAAGCAAACTGCTATTGCTTCAATTAACCAAAATGCGGATGTAAATGGTATTACAGGTTTAAATAAAAAACTTAACAACGCATATCAAAATATGGCTAAGATAATTGATTATCGAAAATCAACTAATTGCATCACTGACAAACAGTGTGACTTTATTGATTTACCAACAGAGTTAATAATAGAAAAAGGAAAAGAACCAGGTATTACTGGGCCACTGCGTACCGGCACATCCATTGCCGATGCCTTCATTTTACAATATTATGAAGGGACACCTTTAAAAAAAGTTGCTTGGGGTAAAATAAAAGATGAGCAACAGTTTAAACAACTTGTTGCTATTAAAGAGAATTATAATACCGTACTATTTGGCTCACCTACCGTGGCAAAACATGTTTCTGCAAATTTAGTTAATTATATTAATCACGCTTTTACTGACAATGGAGAGACAGCTAAATTCACTCTTTTAGTGGGGCACGATTCCAATATTGCTTCGTTATTTTCCGCTATGCAAATTCAATCCTATAACTTACCTAATCAATTTGAAACCACACCGATAGGAGGTAAAGTCGTATTTCAAAAATGGCGCGACAATCGTAGTGGTGAGAATTTAATGAAAATAGAATACTTTTACCAATCCACTGAACAAATTCGCAATTTATCACCATTAAATCGTAATAATCCACCACAAAAAGTTACGCTAACCATGACAAACTGCCCAACTAATGCGAAGGGGTTTTGTTCTTTTTCAACATTTAAACAAATTATGGGAGATATCACTAAATAAAGAATAAAACCGTTCATAGTAAGCCATACTTGATTGTGATTTCAATGCTTACTATGAATCTAGGCAGTACAAATTATTTCTTATTACTTAAATCAAACAAAATTGCCTTTGTAAAATTAGGAGATTAAATAAAGGAATCGATTGCTTAACCATTTTTTTAGGAATACTCGATGAGCCATATAAAACTAAAGAAACATCAGCCTCAAATGGATAATACGAGGCATCAATCATAATTGATAAAACACTATCTATTTAAGAATTAAAAATAAAATCTGATCCAGATCACAAAAAAAACTTTTTTCAATTGCAAAAAAAGATTAACGTGCAAAAATGTTACCCGTAACAGCCAAAAGTATACGAAGGAACTGCAATGACGAAAAAAAACAAACAAGTTTTTGTATTAATGGGTGTATCGGGTTGTGGTAAATCAGCGGTAGCCAAACAAGTGGCTTATAACTTAGATGCCGCGTTTTTAGATGGCGATTTTTTACATCCTAAAGCCAATATTTTAAAAATGCGCAGTGGCACACCTTTAAATGATGAAGATCGAATGCCTTGGCTTAACTTAATCAGCAATGCCGCATTTGCCATGAGCAATGTTAACGATGTTTCGATTATTCTCTGCTCGGCGTTAAAGCGAAAATATCGGGATATTATCCGTGGTGAAAATGAAAACGTACATTTTATTTATTTAAAAGGCAGTTTCGATGTCATCGCTGAACGCCTAGCGAAACGCACAGGCCACTACCAAAAAACAGGCATGCTTCAATCGCAATTTGATACACTTGAAGAGCCAACAGCCGATGAGAAAGATGTCTACAACATCAACATTGAACAACCATTAAAAGACGTTGTGCATGATACTGAGCAAGTAATACGCGCAACATGCCATTGCTAAAAAAAAACAAATAAAATAAAACTTAAGCGAACAAAGAAAACAAAGAAGAGGTCAATGTGAATTCAACTGTCCAAGCTGTAACAAAACGAATTATTGAACGTTCAAAAGCATCACGCGAAGCTTATTTACAAAAAATAGAAAGGGCAATAAGCAACAAAGTCACCCGCGCCAGTTTGCCTTGTAGTAATTTGGCCCATGGTTTTGCCGCTTGTTGTATTGATGACAAAAACGATCTAAAAAATATACTAAAAAGCAACATTGGCATCATCAGCTCTTACAACGACATGCTTTCAGCGCACAAACCTTACGAATTTTACCCTGAACAAATCCGCAAAGTGCTTCACGAAGTGGGCGCGGTTGGACAAATGGCGGGAGGGGTACCTGCAATGTGCGATGGGGTTACCCAAGGTGAACCCGGAATGGAGCTGTCATTAATGAGCCGAGACATCATTGCCATGTCTGTTGCAGTTGGTCTTTCACACAATATGTTTGATGGCGCTTTATACCTTGGCATTTGCGACAAAATCGTACCGGGATTATTTGTCGGCGCATTAACCTTTGGACATTTACCTGCCATTTTCATACCTGCAGGACCCATGCCATCAGGATTAGCGAATAAAGAAAAAGTCCGAATTCGCCAGCTTTATTCAGAAGGTAAAGCAACGCGTGAAGATTTGTTAGAATCAGAATCAGCCTCGTATCACACAAGCGGAACTTGTACCTTTTATGGCACCGCCAACAGTAACCAAATGGTAATTGAATTGATGGGGTTACATTTACCCGGTGCTGCATTTGTTCAGCCAGAAACAGCGTTACGCTTTGAATTAACCAACGCAGCAGCCAAACAAATTACTCGCCTAACTCAACAATCAGGTAACTACATGCCTGTTGGCAAAATGGTGGACGAAAAGGTCATCGTGAATGGACTCGTTGCATTACTCGCAACTGGTGGGTCAACCAATTTAACTATGCACATAGTGGCGATGGCAAAAGCGGCAGGAATTATTATTAATTGGGATGATATATCAGACCTATCAACCGCCGTACCACTACTTTGCCGAATTTACCCAAATGGTCCAGCCGACATCAACTACTTCCAAGCAGCTGGTGGCACAGCTTTATTAGTGAGGGAATTATTGGCAGGTGGTTTACTACATGAAGATGTTGAAACAGTTGCAGGACACGGCCTAAGCCGCTATACCAAAGAGCCAATATTAGAAAATGGCCAACTTGTTTTCCGCGAAGGTCCAACCAAATCATTAGACGAAAACGTCATTGCTTCAATACACAAACCATTTAACTCACATGGTGGGCTAAAAGTCATGTCAGGCAACCTTGGGCGAGCGGTAATGAAAACATCGGCTATCGCGCCAGAGCACCAAATTATCGAAGCCCCAGCCGTTGTTTTCAATAGCCAATACGATTTAGATGCTGAATATAAAGCGGGCAAATTAGATAAAGACTGCGTAGTTGTTGTACGCTATCAAGGCCCCAAAGCCATTGGCATGCCAGAATTACATAAACTAATCACACCGCTAGGCGTACTACAAGATAAAGGTTACAAAGTTGCCTTATTAACCGATGGTCGACTATCGGGCGCGTCAGGCAAAGTGCCGGCGGCTATCCATGTCACACCAGAAGCTTATGATGGTGGTTTATTAAGTAAAGTCCAAGATGGCGACATGATCCGCGTTAATGGACAAACTGGCGAAATCACACTACTTGTCGACGAAGCAGAACTAACCAAACGCCAACCAGCCCCATTTGATCTCACCGATTCTCATCAAGGTTGTGGACGTGAACTTTTCACTATTATCCGTGAAAATTTAACCTCAGCAGAAGAAGGCGCTGTCAGCTTCTAGTACCAACACTCTGCCGCATATAGCGGCAGAGATCTTAAGTATAAATTACTTCTTGATAAAATTATCTACCAACAAATTAACAACATCCCCCATTTTTCCGTGTAATGAAGCTTTTACGCTATAAAGAGCCATCCCCATAACTTGCGATGGTAGAATTTCAGGAGGCATGACTAACTCATTAGAGCTGGTTTTCACATCTAACAAGGCAGGGCCGGAGTGCGATAAAAATGATTGCATCGCCTCCTCAAGTAAATCAGAGCTATCAACTCTTATGGCAAATAGTCCCATGGATTCGGCAACTTTGGCAAAATTAGGATTTTGTAAATCGGTATAGTGATCAACCAACCCTTCAGATTTCTGCTCCAATTCGACAAAGTTGAGAGAACTATTATTAAGCACAATAATTTTGATTGGCAACTTTTCTTGAATTGTGGTTAACAAGTCACCCATCAACATACTAATACCCCCATCACCTGATAAAGTAATAACTTGCCGATTAGGAAATGCTTTTTGAACACCTAATGCTTGTGGCATTGCATTTGCCATTGTGCCATGTTTTAAGCTAATTACTGTGCGCCTTTTTCCATTGGTATTAAAATGTCGACAAGCCCAAACCATAGCGGAACCGACATCGGCACAAAGCACGGCATCTTCTGCTGCATATTTATCAACAAGCTCGGTTAAATATTGAGGATGAATTGTTGTTTGCGAAGGCACTGCTTTCTTATTCAATTTATTCATCGATTTGGTATACAATTCACGGCATTTTTCTAAAAAACGACTATCTTTTTTTTCATCAACTAAAGGAATTAAAGCTGCCAACGTTGGTTTACTGCTACCGACAACCCCAACACTCACAGGATGACGTCGTCCTAGATGGGTCGCATCAATATCAACTTGAATAATAGTGGCTTTATCTGGATAAAACTGCGACCATGCAAAATCAGCACCTAACATAAGCAGTACATCACATTCTTTAATCGCCGTCGTTCCCGACTCCATACCAAACATCCCCGTCATACCCACATTATACGGATTATCATATTCAACAAAATCCTTACCTCTAGAGGTATGCACAATAGGCGATTTTAATTTTTCAGCAAGCCCAACAAGTTCATCATGAGCTTCACAGACACCTTGCCCAGCAAAAATAGCGATTTTTTGATTTTTATTGAGTATTTCAGCAATTTGATTAAGCTCTTCATTAGATGGACGAATAACCGGTTTAGGGTGATAAATCTTATGCCCGCTATTATCCTCTACTTTAACTAAACTAATATTATAAGGTATCACTAAAACTGCCACACCGCGTTGATTAATTGCGGCTTGAACTGCGGCTGTCGTTATTTGTCTTGCTTGAGTAGGATCATTGATTTCCTGACAAAATACAGAACAGTTTTTATAAATAGATTCAAAATCGACTTCTTGCGGAAAATCAGTACCTTTTTGTGAAGTCACTAGCTGACTTGCCAATAAAATAACCGGCACTTTATTACGTTGAGCTTCGTAAATACCGTTAATAAAATGCAAACTTCCCGGACCACACGAACCGGCACAAGCCGTAATTTGATCAGTTAAATATGCTTCTGCTCCTGCTGCAAAAGCGCCAACCTCTTCATGGCGGACATGCACCCATTCGATATTACTTTTTTTAATAGAAGAAGTAATATAATTCAAGGTATCACCAACAATACCATAACAATGTTTAACGCCAGCTTCGGACAAAACATCAACGATAATTTGTGCAACAGTTTTTTTTGACGACATACTTTCTCCTAAAAAATTACGGGTTAAATAATTTAAATTACTTAAATTACACCTACTTTCCCATAATGCGAATAGGCGATAAAAAAAACAGCAAAAAATGTTAAAAATGTCATAATAGAACAAATTTTGTCATATAAACTTAATGCAAAAATATTCCCTATTGCAATAAATCAAGGTATTATGTCCAAAATCTAATCGGCATTTATAGAGCTACTTTTTGTGGAACATTTGTCACCTGAGCATAATTTAGTATCATCAATTACACAATTCTTACCGAATGACTTTATTGAATACTACCCACTGATTACCGTTTGCTTATTATTATTAATAGCCATTTTAATGTTTTCATTCAGCAAATTAAGAATGGACATTATCGCCCTACTCACCATCACGGCAATCACCATCACAGGCGTATTAACCCCTACCGAAGCACTATCAGGATTTAGCGATCCCAACATCATTTTAATTGCGCTACTCTTTGTTATTGGTGAAAGCCTTGTCAGAACCGGCATATCATACAAAATGAGCGAATACATATTAAAAATCGCGGGCAAAAACGACATACGCATCATCACCTGCATCATGCTAGGTGCCGCCTTACTAGGTTCAATAATGAGCTCAACAGGCGTTGTTGCTATCTTTATCCCCGTTGCCATTAGCATTGCAAATCATACAGGTATTCACGTCAAAAAATTAATGATGCCACTATGCATAGCAGCACTCATTAGCGGCATGATGACATTAGTCGCAACGGCGCCAAACCTAGTTGTTAATAGTGAATTAAACCGCTCGGCATTAACTGAGTTCAGCTTCTTCTCGATTACGCCAATTGGCATTGGTGTTCTAATTGTTGGTGTGACTTATTGCCTACTAACACGCAATTGGCTACTCACTGCCGAACAAATCACCCCAAACAACACCCAACCGCAAAGACGCAAAATTACCGACCTTATTCGCGACTACAAATTAATTGGCCGTGCCCATCGAGCACAAATACTAGCAGGCTCGCCTTTTGTTGGACGCACTATCGATGGCCTACATTTACGTAGCAAGCATGGCGTAAATGTTATTGGTATTGAACGTTGGCGCAAATTTCACAAAGTATTAATTTCTGTTAATGGCTCAACCGAATTTCGTGAAAATGACATATTACTGCTAGACATGTCACACTCCGAAGCCGATTACCGTACTTTTTTAACCACCAATAACCTTGAACCCAAAATATTGCGTGGTGAGTATTTTTCGGAACAAGTAAAACAAGTCGGCATGGCCGAAGTCGCTCTACTACCGGAATCAACACTGTGTGGCAAAACACTCAACGAAATCAATTTCAGAGGGAAATACTTCCTAACAGTCATCGGCATATGGCGTAATCACGCTCCGGTTGAAACCAACAACCTATTCCAAGAGCGTTTAGAAATGAGCGACACATTATTAGTCTGTGGTGATTGGGGATCGATTCAAAAATTACAAACTCGCACCAATGATTTTGTTGTATTAGACTACCCAGCAGACATTGACGACATAGCGCCAGCAAGCAGCCAAGCGCCGGCAGCATTAATCAACTTAGCTATAATGATAACCTTAATGGTTACCGGCATTGTACCCAACGTAGTTGCGGCCTTAATTGCCTGCTTACTTATGGGCGCCACGCGTTGCATTGACATGACTAACGCTTATAAATCCATACACTGGCCCACCTTAATTTTAATTATTGGCATGATGCCTTTTGCACTCGCTCTCAATAAAACGGGTGGAATTTCGCTCATATCCGCTTGGCTTGAAGTTCACCTATCCTCGTTCGGCCCCTATATGGTGCTAACATTTATTTTCTTATTATGTTCAACAATTGGATTATTTATATCTAATACCGCAACCGCTATTTTAATTGCGCCAATCGCCATTGATTTAGCACTAAAATTTGGTTACTCGCCCTACCCATTTGCCATGACGGTTGCCATTGCCACCTCCGCCTCATTTATTACCCCCGTATCATCACCAATAAAAACCATGGTGGTTGCACCGGGTGGGTATAGTTTTGGGGATTTTGTTAAAATTGGGGTGCCGTTAACGTTTTTGGTTATGGCGGTGGATATTGCTTTAGTGCCGGTGTTTTTCCCGTTTTAAAGCCTAGCTATGATAATGATTGAAAAATAAGAGAATTAAAAAATGATCAATTTTTTACAAACTATTATGGGACTTGCAGTTTTTGCTGCATTAATTATCGGATTGTTGACTTTCGTAGGCTTATTTATTCGATTGTTATGTAACGTAATTATAAAGCAAGTAAAATTAGATAGAATAAGTGATGAAATATTGATACAACACTATAATATGTTTAAAAAATACAAAGATAGTGTTTTTTTGGCATTTTTATGCTACGGCATTCTTTATCTGTATGGTATGAAATTAAATCAAAAAGCTTTTGAAGTTTATCAACAATGTATGATTAAACGTAGTTTACCTTTGTAATTTTCACTCACCAATTTAAACTATAATGATGGCAATATCGCTATTGTGATTAATTTGTCAACGATAGTTTGGTTCAGGACAAAACATCCTTGTTTGGCGTGTTGACCTCGCGCGGTTGTCGGCACATTCTGATGTTTTTGTGAGGCGGTTTTTGTTAAAAAACAGCCAGAAAAAACTTTAATAAAATCAATACGTTTCCTGACCGATTTTTGGCGGAAAATCAGGCCTTTTTTAGTGAATAGGATGGATTGGGTGCGGTGGTTTCGGACGTTTTGACCTATAGTGAACAAAATAGCCACAGTGACCACGTCCGAGTCAGGGAATTAAAGCGAATTCCCTAACAACCCACGCTTTGGCTGCAGAATGTGGCCTGCGGCTGCCCTCCGCCGTCGCTCGGTCTTAACGCACCGGCTATGATTCGCTCCCGGCGAAGCATAGCCTCGCCAAACATCCTTGTTTGGCGTGCTAACCTCGCTCTGTTGTCGGCACATTCTGACGCCGGAATAGGACAAATAACATAGTCATCGTTTTTGGGAAAGTTGTTGTGCTTTTTGTTAGGCGGTTTTTGTAAAAAAAACAGCCAGAAAAAATTTAATAAAATCAATACCTTTTCTGACCGATTTTTGTGAGTAAATAAGGTGTTTTTTGTGAAATAAAAACGTTTAAATTAATGCGTTTTTTTAATTTTGTTTTTGTTTTAGCCTTAGCTTAAATCCTCATCATTCATCTGCGCCATAAACCAATGTTGCCAACCCGTGGTCTGCTTTTGGATGTTGTCGATGGATTGGTTGAATAAAGCAAAAGCACCGTGTGATATCATTTTCATTTTCCAACCTACACACAATAGCCCTTTGATAACATCTAACGAGGCGCGAATATGTTGTAACTGTTTAATGGCGGATTGGCATTCTTTGATGTTATCTCGGTCAACTATATTAGATAATACTGCAGAGCGAATTGCCCCAGTTAGCTCGGTCAATATCGCTTCGCCAGTGGTAAATTTAAAGGATTTAGGTAAGTGGCAATGCGTTTGCCAATAGCATTGGTATAATGTCACTAAATCATTAAATATTTTAGGTTGAACAAAAGTTGATTGAGTAAAGTTAGGTAATTTATTGTGCATAATTGTCCTACAAAACAGAAAACCGTTTACATCTATTAACTCCAATTCACTCATAGCAGGGCACACTGTAATAAGGCCTCGGTGCAAACAGCATAGTTGCTATTGGAAGCACTGTTGCTGTTGACATTGCCGTTGTTCGAGTTGACATTGAACCCATTGCTACCTGTTGCGTCGCTTGTCCAGTAGTTGTTGTTGACGAAGCCCGCATCAGCGTAGTTGTTCATGTTGCCCGTTTTTGCACCTTAATCTTAATACTACCAGCTTACTGCGTTGCCGCATTCGCCCTTAAATAACGTAAAAAGCCATTTGTAACTTTTTCTGACTTTTCCCGTGAAAGGTGCTGACCTTATTTGTAGC